>CAYQKO010000035.1:0-11122 GCA_964418205.1 uncultured Muribaculaceae bacterium | reverse complement strand
ATATGCCTTTCACGCATACATTCATGGGTTCAAATCCCGTACAGGTCACCAATTAAGATGTTTTAGCCCTGTAATTACGGGGCTTTTTCTTTTTTTACTCTCAAAATTACTCCGACTTCCATTTTTAAATGTATTTATCAGTAGAATTTGCCACCTCTTTTCTTACTCTCTCAGATAAATGACCATACTTGTTAATTGTAGTCTGTATATTTTTATGACCCATCCTTTTACTAAACAGATATGCTTCTTTACCTTCCATCATCATAGTCGCTGCATATGTATGCCTTAAGTCGTACATTCTAATTCTGGGAACACCAGCTTTTTCACAATAGTAGTAAAATATCTTTCTTAGTGTAACATCACTATAAGGTTTACCAGTATTATGGTTTAAAAATATCAGAGTATCGTCGCTAATATTATAACCCAAATTGATTAAAAAATCTCTATACTCTTCAATTGCGTCAATAGTTTTTTGTGTTACATCTAGTGTCCGTTGTGATTGATATGTTTTAGTACTAGAGACAAAATCATTAGAAGCACGATCATAATTAATAGAGTGGAAAATATTAACTTTTAATTTATCTTTGTCAAAAGAATTAAACGATAACGCTCTGGTTTCACCAACTCTATCTCCCAAGGAAAAGCATAATACAGTAAATACTTTAATTAGATGTGACTTTTTCTTAACGTTAAGATTATTAGAGTTTAAATCGTTTTCAACACAATTTAAAAATTTCTTTAATTGCTCTGGTGTCCAATACTTCATCTCACCTGGTGATACTTTTATCTTCTTTACATTATCTAAAGGATTTATTAAAATGCACTTATATTCTTTTTTACACCAATTAAAAAACGTTTTAGCTTCTTTTAAAACCTGATTTTTTTGTTTATCACTAGTATCTAATTTTTCAATAAATCTGCTCATATAAATTTCATCAATTTTAGTAACTTGTCTATCAATTTTGCCTTTTAAATATTTGTTATATGATTTTTCTTTTCTAATTATGGTATTATAAGACAATTTTTTGACTATTTTACACCAATCAATATATTTATCCCATAAAGAGTCAAAATCTTCTTTGTAAACTAATTCCACACCTTTTTGAAGTCTAATAAGAATATTATCTCTAATTTTAATAGCTTCTTCTGTAGTTGCAATTCTTTTCCCATCAATTCTAGATATACTCGTCTTGACGGGCTTGCTAATCATAATTACATAATTTTTATTTTTTTTATGTCTGTAAATATTTTGATATCTTGTTTTTTCATATACTTTTAAATTCATTTTAACCTCCAATTATTGCATTTTTTTATTAATTTTGATACAATTAATGTACATAAAAAAGAATTTGTCTTTGGTTGGATATATTTCAATTTTATGTACGCTTTATTGCGTTTTGACTTAGTGTTACAGCACTAAGTCTTTTTTTATTTACACGTATAACCGTCTAAATTATTTGATTTGAATTCATCTATCGTGATATCTGTATTAGAATAGAAAGAATCTTCATCAAAATTATCTCCAAAAGTTTCTTTTAATTGTGTTATATCAAGAGTAGTATAATCTACTGTGATACTGTATTTTACACTTGTATCGTTTTCTTTTTCATAAGATACGCTAAAGCCATCTATTTCACTAAATTTTTTTGCAAATAATTGTCCAAGTGAAACTGTTGTATCAACAGTATCACTATCCATTTCTTCAATACTGGTTTCTTCAACTTTGGTTACTTTCTTATTAGAATACGTTACGACCATGGTATCCTTAACGTTGTAACCATCTTCGTTTGTTTCAGATTTAGTACATGTTAAAGTGCCTGAATTATTTAAACTTTCGCTTTCTTTTTCGGTACTTCCACAACCAGTAGTCAAAAGCATAACACCAATTAATAACACTAATAAACTCTTTTTCATAAACTCTATTTCACACCTCACTTTCTTTTTAATATTTATTAAAACACATAAATGTGATTTAACCTTGATTATCTTCTCTTAATTCTTTATCTATGTAAAACATAAGCAGGCAAATTGCATTAAACAATCTGTTGATTTAATTATAACCTGATTTAGAAAAATGTCAATAATTTTCCTTTAATCCTTTTTGTATGATAAAATAAAAAGGGCGTTTGGTGAAAAATTTTGATAAGTTCTATAGATTTTTAAAACATAAGAAAATATTCTGGCAGTTTATTAAGTTTATAGGACAAAGTAAAAAGCACTAGTTTTTAGTGCTTTCTTCACTTTTGCTTATTAAAATTCTTCTAGCCTTATCGCCTATCTTTATTGTATGGTCTTCATCAAGTTCATTAGACATTTGAGTTTTATCAACGTTTAAAATTTTATTTCCGTTACTTACATATAAAGTACTTAAAGAAATCATTGCAGCCAAAGTACTTTCTTGATGATGCCTGCATACACACATATTATCTAAAACTGTATCGGCGGAAACTGTTTCTTTAATAATATCCAAAGTTCCTAAGCTTTTTTTTGTATCAGGATCGAAAATCTCTTTACCGGGACCATATATTTCAAATTTATCCCCAATATTAATCTCATCGTTTTTTCCTGCATTCAATAAAAGAGTTTCGCTATCTAAAATTTTAATTACTTTAAAAATTGTTTTTTCCATTGTTAATCATCTCCATTTCTATGCAAAGAGTGTATTTTAGCATAAATGTTTTCTAATAATGCGTTAATACATTTTTTTTCATATTCGTTAGGTTCTGTACTATATGCATTCAAATAATTGATAATATTTGAAATTATCTCATATTGGATAGCTAAGGTTGCATTGGCATCTTTGGCTCTTTTAATATACTTATCGTTGTCGCTTAATACTGCCTTCCTATTTTCTTCAAGCGTACTACAAAGTTTACATAATCTAACAGTGTAAATAATGTTGTTAATTATTAAGCTTATTATAAAAGCTGTTATATAAATTCCAATCACCAAAAATGTAGTACCTAAAATTCCAAAATTGTCGGATTTGATAATTAATCCGATAATTACAGATACGATAGAAAACAATTGACTGAGAATATTAAAAGCAGTATTCCAAAAATTAGGTTTTATTGTTTCCATATTATTTAATATTCTTTATATATTTCTTGTTAGTTTTAACAAACTCCATAAGCCTTTCTAATTCCTCATTAGATAAATCTTCATTATCCTTCATGTAGCCAGAATCAACTAAAATCTTTTTCAAAATTTCTCTCTCGTATATTTTATTATCTTTAAATTCATCATCATTTCCTAAAAGATAATCAGTTGATACATGATAAAATTTAGCAATGTCTTTTAGAATATCATAGTCAGGTTTTCTTTTATTTGCTTCATATTGCCCATATCTAGCTTCAGATAAGTTAAGGTTTATGCTTACTTGTTTTTGAGTTAAGTTATTTAAAATTCTTAACGTTTTTAATCTTTCACCTAACATTTAATTTTCTCCTTTCGACATTAGAATAATAACAAAGTGTTTGATTGTAAATACAAATAGTCAAAACGTTAAAAAAAATATTGACATAAACAAACCGTTATGTTAATATTAAATTGTAAACAAGATAAAACCTAGTTTACAATTGTATAAAAAGAAATCAAGCTCAGTCTAGAAAACATAACTTGATTTCAAACAAACATCCAAAAAGGAATTGCAGGATATTGATTTTAAGAATAAACCCTATTGTTTATTCTTGTTAATTATCACATTATTATTTGAACCAATAATAATAAAAATATTATTATCATCAAACAATAAAGAAATAATCTTAATTATCAATTGCTTCTTTCAATCACCTCCTCTCGGAAATGATTTAAAGATAAACCCACAAATAATAAAGTGTGCTTTCGCATTCCTCCTTTCCTTTTTAGGATAAAAATATTATACAACTAAAAGTTAAAAATGTAAAGGAGGTATGAACATGGCAGGACGCCCAATAAGAAAAACAAGGCATTGGCTAATCCAAGCAAGGCATGATAGTGGCAAGACCTTTGAACAATTATCTCAAGAGTTAGGGATAACAAAACAGGCTATTTACTATTATGAATCAGGTGAAAGAACTCCTAACCCCAAATTGGCTAAGAAAATAGCAAAAGTCTTAAATTTTGATTGGACTAAATTCTATGAAGAATAAAGAAGAAAGAGAGTAAACCATAATTAAAAATTCAGGCACTTAGTGAGGACTAGAAAAAAATTCACATTTCTAATAACAATTCTAAACTGACAAATATGTAATTGCTTTTTAACAAAAAATACCAGTTATTGCTTAATATAAAAAATTCTAGTTCTCGCTAAGTGTCTGAATATGAAAAACTGCTGTAACAGTTTAAAGCCAATCAAAGGCAAATGAGAAAAGTGGCAAGAAAAGTGGCAAAAAAGTGGCAAAAATTGCACAATTGCAGAAGGGAAGTGATAAAAATGCACTATTACAATGTAAAAGATGTTATGGAGATAACGGGGTCAAGTCAAAATAAGGCTTATGAAATAATTAGAGAACTTGGAAAGAGTTTTAAAGAAAAATTTCCAGAAGCAATATTCATACAAGGCAAAATTTTAAAATGGTATTTTGATGAATGTATGGGAATAAAAGACGAAAAAGAAAATAGCGATGATAAAGAACAGAGCTAGCAATTTTTTAGAAAGGAGCGATGAAATTGAGTACGGGAGTACAAATAACATTGATTATATGTATTACCATAGTAGCTATTTTATGGATAGCATGTGCGTATAACGATAATTCAAACGATAAGAAAAATAAAAAGTAAGAGTATTAAAGAAGAAAAGGAGAGATAAAAATGACAGAATGGATACTAAAAAATTTTTATGAAGATTATGAAAGAGAAGAGATGAGACCATATGTAAAATGGTTTATCAGAATTACAACATTTTCGTTGTTCGTATATATCATGTCTTTAGGGTTAAATTAGTAATAAAAAAGACCTTAAAAAAGGTCAAAAAAATTAAAAATTTTACTACTAAATTATAACATTTTCAGGGGGAAAAATCAATCAAAAAGAAAGGATAAAAAATGAATGGTTTTACTATTTATAAAGAATATTATGATTTAATTTCTTTGTTATCAGAAAAAGAACAACAAGAATTATTATTAGCAATTACTAAATATATGTTTGAAGATACTATGCCTACTTTAAATGATAAGCAAATGAAGATTTTTAATAATCTAAAACGTCCACTTAATAAAAGCAAAAAAAGAAGTAAAGCAGGTTCAAATAACAATACAAATGAAAATCAAAATGAAAACAAAACAAAATCAAATGAAAATCAAAATGAAAACAAAGCAAAATCAAATGAAAATCAAAATCAAAACAAAAATGAAACAAAACAAAAACAAACAAAAAACAAAACAAAAACACATCAAGATGTTAATGTTAGTAATTACGTTAGTAATTACGTTGTTAATGGTAATGTTAATGGTAATGTAAATAGTTTATTAAAAGAATATTTAGAACTTAGACAAAAAAATAAATATCCTTTGTCAGAAATAATAGTAACTAGGCTATGCAACAAATTAAACGAGTATGGGAAAGACGACAAGGAGAAAGAAGAAATAATCATGAATGCAATCAATGGGGCATGGAAAGATTTTTACCCGATCAAAGTTAAAGCCAAATCTAAAAGTGAAAGGTCGGAAGAGGTGTTAGCAAAAGAACGGGAACGATTAAGACGGGAGGCTGAAGAACGTGACAGAGCAAGAAACTCTTGAGTTACTAGAATTCATAGAAACTAATTACACGGGTTTTGAAATCAAAGAGGGAATGCTAAAGGCATGGCATGAAGTGTTACAGCAATACGACTCTGGTGAAGTAAAAGAAAATTTAAAAAAATACATGGGGTACGAAGAATTTCAATATTCACCACCAAAAGTGTATCTGCTCGTCAAGGGGTTGCAAAAGCAATGCGACAAAGTCGATTTTAGCCAGGAGGTATTTCTTTGCAGGAATTGTCGTAGACCGTTTAACAGTTTTGAAGAAATGGAACGCCACTATGACAAATGCCTAGATGTCGATTACATCATCAAAGAAACTAAAAAATGGGGTGGCAAAGAATTAACAAGAAAGGAGCTGTTCCAAATGCCAGATGAGGAGTTCCAAGACAAATACGACAAAATGCTTAAATTCATCGCAGAGCATACCAACAACGAAAGCGAAAAAACTCGGATAAGTTTCATATTTAACCCACCGTCAAGGGAAACGGCGAAGAGATTTTTAACAGGTACAGGGGATTAAAACAAGGGACAGAAGTTATTAGCAACGTCTCATGCACTAGGAGGAAATTATGATTTTTAAGAAAACAAAAGGGGCTTTAGAAAAAGTAAAAGACAAAGCAATTGAAGAAATTGTTGAAGTATCAAAGGGGGCAGTTGATTTTATTGGAGACCATACAGGCAAGGCGTTTGACTTACTAGACGCAAAAGGTAAGTTAGAAAAGAAGCTAACAGAAAAAGAAGCGATAATTGATGAAAAAAATGAACAATTGGAAATTCAAAAAAATATCAATACTGAACTTCTAAATCTACTTGAAGAGGTAACCAAACAGCTATCTAGTGAGAACAAAGAATTAAAAAAGAAAGTTAAAGAATTAGGGACAGACAAGTACAGGGTAGTCAAAGTAAAACCGTGTACAGGAGAAAGACAAATTACAAAATTAAAAAGCAGTGCAAAAAATAGTGCAATTGCAAAAGAAATGAGGGAAAAGTAAATGATAGAAATTAAAAGAGGTGACGTTGTAACATACACCAACGGTAAGAAAAATCTTGTAAATAAGCCAGAAAATTATGAACGATACTTTGAAAATTATTGGAATACGAAAAACAATTTAAAAATTGCTAAAATTCAAAGATACGTAAAGAAATTATGGTTTTATGAACTAAAAACAATTTATGAGGGAGGTTGGATTTAATGGAAGAAAAAAGCAAGAATTACTTTGAGGTATTAAACAGTGTCAATGTTCAAGAAAAAGTGGAAAAGAAGAACGGACTAAATTATCTTTCTTGGGCTTGGGCATGGGGTGAGGTAAAAAAATTACACCCAGACGCTAATTACACCGTTTACGAGCGAGAAGCAGAATATGGGGCAGTAAATTACTTCACAGATGGCAAAACGTGTTGGGTTAAAACTGGAGTTACAATTAACGGCATAGAGCATATTGAAGAATTGCCAGTGTTAGACTTATACAACAGATCAATTCCACTTGAAAAAATAACCAGCTTTGATGTAAACAAAGCAATTCAAAGGAGTTTAACGAAAGCCATCGGTAGACACGGCTTAGGGTTATATCTCTATGCTGGCGAAGATTTACCAGAAGAAGAAAAGAAAGCAAATAAAGAGCAAACTAGTAAGGCTAAGGAAGAAAAAAAACCAGTTAAAGAAATCAGAGCAACAGCAAACCAAATAACTGTTTTATCGAGATATTACAAAGGTAGTGATTTAGAAAAATTACTTGAATTAAACGGCATAAAACACCTAGAAGAATTAAGTATTCAAAAAGCAAGTGAATTAATCAAAAAAATAAATGAAAGAGGTAAAGAAAATGAACAATGTGGCAAAAATTAAAGACGGTAAATTTTTAATTGAAAATGACTTCGCTCTAAAGCTAAAGCAATACTTCACTTTACAAGAGGCGATAGATTTAGCACTAAAGGAAGTAAAACAAATGGCACTAGACTATTTAGAAGAAACAGGGGAAAAGAGTGTTGAAGCAAATGGAATAAAGTTTGAGTATAGAGCAGGAACTACACGGACAAGCCTAGATACCAAGAGAATGAAAGAAGAACTACCAGATGTTTATGAAGAATATTCTAAAACGTCTAATGTATCCAGCACAGTAGTAGTGAAATTATGCTAGAGTTTATAGAATCGGAACACTTATATTTGCTTGATGGAGTAATAATTCCAAGTGTATCAGAGATATTGCATTTTATCTTTCCAGACAAGTATAAAAATGTAAATAGCAAAATTCTTGCAAAAAAGGCTCTCTACGGCACGAAAATTCATGAGGCGATAGAATTATTGGAAAAAGGTAAAACGTTGCCAGAAATGGACAATACGCAAGAATTTAGCCTATATCAGTATACGAGGTTAAAGGAGAAATTCAAGATTGAAGTTAAAGAGCAAGAAAAAATGATACATTACAAAAGTGAATATGCTGGTAGATTCGATATGATAGCAACAGTAGGTGATGATTTGTGCTTATGTGACATAAAAACAACAGCCCAATTAGACAAAGAATATCTATCTTGGCAATTATCATATTACGAATTAGCTACAGGGAAAACTTTTGATAAGTTATACGCTATATGGTTACCTAAGAAAAATTATGGGCAATTAATAGAAATTGAAAGAAAACCGTTAAGTGAATTATTAAGGGTTTTAAAAGAATTTAAAGAAAGCAGAAAGGAGACGCAAGAATGTTATTAAAAAAATGGAATTGGTTAACACAGGCTTATGAGGATAAGGTAGTTCCAAGCGATTGGAATTGTAAGGCTTTTTCTACTGATATGGACGAGATTATAGATTGCCCTCACTGTGGGAAAAGGTTAACAGTTGGCGAGTCTTATACTTCTATGGAATTACACACAGATAAAGGATTTGGCTACAGTATATGTGCTGATTGCTATGAAAAAGAATGGCAAAGAAGAATAAAAGCAGCAAATGCAATGAACGATGAATGGGATTGAAATGAATTTTACAGGAAATAAAGCACAAATAGCACAATTTTTGTATAAACTCGATAAAGATACTACATACGACATCAAAATAGAAAAGCATAGAAATAAAAGAAGTTTAAATGCCAATGCTTATAGCTGGGCTTTACAAAATGAAATAGCAAACGTATTAAGAGAAAGTAAAGAAAAAATCCATTTTGATATGTTAAAGGCATACGGACAAAGAGATTATGTAAGTATGTTAGCAAACGTTAACGCCAACAAGTATTTTGATTATTATGAAGAAGTGGGAACGTTTAAACAAAAAGGGAATACTTTTAAAAGTTATTTAGTTTATAAAGGAACACATAAATACGACTCAAGGGAAATGTCAATATTTATAGAGGGGTTAGTCCAAGAGGCTAGAAATTTGGGGTTAGAAACAATCGAAGATAAAGAAATAAAAAAATTAATAGAAGATATGGAGGTAATAGAAAATGAAGAAAGATGAACTTATTAAATTAATAGAAAATTTAGAAATAAAAGAAGTAAACGGATTTAGTATTAACTATTTTAGTGAATCCAAACCATGCGGATACGATGATAGAGCTTTTAGAAATATAAATTATAACTTTGATATACAACGAGAACTAAACGATATAAAAAGAAATATTGATTCGTGTTGTGAAAATACGCAAAGAGATATGAACTATATCATTGAAAAAAATTAAAAGAAAGAGGTAATAATTAATGGAAAAAATAACTAAGGAAGAAATAACTAAAATAAAAAATATGGTAGACGTTAGCAAGAATATTTTACTAGCTACCGATAATGGAATTTTTATATCTGGAAGAACATTAGAAATTGCAAATTTGTTTTCAAATATGATCATGAGAATGAAAGAAAACGGATTTGATATGGAATTATTAAAAGTCAGCTTATGAAGAGGGATTAAAAGAAAAACCTAAGGAAGACAAAGAAGAGTTAGAGGAAATGCTAAAAGAGGTTCTAGAAGATTTGAGAGATAACATAAATGAATTATTAGGAGATAAAGAATGAATAAAGTAATATTAACAGGGCGACTTACTAGAGACCCAGAAAAAAGATTAACTCAAGGGGGGTTAGAAACTTCTAATTTCTCACTAGCATGCAATGGTGAACATGTTGATAAAGATGGAAATAGAGAAGTAGAATTTATTGATTGCGTTGCTTTTCAGAAAAAAGCTGAGGTTATCAATCAATATTGTATAAAAGGTGATTTAATTTTAATTCATGGAAGAATGAAGAGAAGTAGTTATACCAACAAAGAGGGTGTAAAAAAATATAGCACATACGTAATAGTAGAAAATATAGAGTTCTTAAACAATAAAAAGAAAGGAGAGAGTAATATTGCACCGCTAGAAGAAAAGGCAAATGAGGAAATAAACGACCCTTACACAGAATTTGGAGAAGAATATACAGCAGATGCAATTGAATTGCCATTTTAAGTTACCTTTGCAAAATCGCCAAACACAATAGAAAACACCCTTGCAAAACAGCCAAAGTGATAAAAAATTAAGGAGAATTAAATGAAATTAGAAGAAATAATAAAAATATGTGATAGTGAAAAAAATCGTGTTTTTACAGATATAAAAAATATATGTAAAAGACAATTATTTGCAGAAAAAATAAACAAAAAATTTGGCTTTAAACTAAATTATGCTGACATTGTAGATACAAATTGGTATAACATTCCACGTCGCCATGGGGAGAATATGTTTATAGCTATCTATGGAGACAATTATAACAGAACAATATTGAATATTGAAAAGCAACCACAAAATGAATGGTTATTTTCGATGGAGTTTCCGTATGGAGCATATTTATTTGGAGGCGACTATCCCAAAGAACTGTTTAATAGATTTTACAATGAGTTAGAAACTTATAAACCAAAATATGAAGACAAAATAAATAGGGCTTTATACTTTGATTTAGATGAAGGGGCTAAATTTTATAAAGATTATGAAGCAATATTTGAAAAATACCAAAAAGAATATGAAAAAGAAAGGGAAAAAGAGGAAAAATATGAATGAAGAAGAAATTGAACAATTAAAATCACAAAGAAATTACTGGAAACAAGAATACGAGTTATTAAGGGATAATATTTCAAAAAGAGATAAAGAAACTCGTGTAGAAATGAGAAGTTATATTAATAGAATTGCTGAGTTAGAAAAAGAGTTAGAAGATTCTGAAAAACCAAGTAAGCAAGTTGATATATTTGAAGAAAATTAAATAAATTATGAAAGATAAAGAAAAAGAATTAAAATATCTTCTATATCTTAAATCGGAACAAATAAGAATATTAAAGAAAGAAATGCACGATTTAAAAATAGAATTAGATGAATTAAATAAAGAAAAAATGTTAAAAAGAAAGAGAGGTAAAAAATGAATGAAAACTAAAGAAGAATATTTAGAAGCTGTA
>CAYQKO010000034.1:0-11217 GCA_964418205.1 uncultured Muribaculaceae bacterium | reverse complement strand
CCCCCCCCCGTGTCAATTTACAATTGCTTGACATACAAATTAATTTGCAGATTTTCCTTATTTTTTTGCTAAATTAATTTGTTCATCTATAAATTGATTTCCTTGTCTATGTATAGTAAATTTATGTTACACTTATTCTATGAGGTGAAAGCTATGGAAATAATAGGCATTATCTGTGAATATTCTCCTTTTCATAATGGACATGTTTATCATATTCAAAAAATCAAAGAACTCTATCCTGATAGTCTTCTCATTCTTTGCTTAAATGGATATTTTTTAGAACGTGGTCATGTGAGTCTATTATCCAAGGAAGATAAGGTAAAAATTTCTTTGGAGTATGGTGTGGATGTTGTTATTGAACTTCCTTTGATTTATGGAACCCAATCCGCGGATAAATTTGCTTTTGCTAGTACTTATCTTTTGGATGCAATGGGAGTGAACAAGCTTATTTTTGGTAGCGAATCTATGGATTTACGTCATTTAGAAAACCTTGCTCAAGCCCAATTGAATCAAGATTTTCATATTTTGTCACAGAAAAACAAAAGTTATCCTGAAAATCTAAGTTTATCTTTAGAAGAAGAAAAACAAATTCCTTCAAATGATTTATTAGCTATCTCTTATATAAAATCGATTCTTCAAAATCAATTTTGTATTTCTTATGAAGCCATTAAAAGAACAAATAACTTTCATGATGTAAAAAGTAATGACCCCATTATTTCAGCATCTAATATACGTATGAAATTGCAAAACGGGGAAGATATTACTCCTTATCTTCCAGCTCAATCAAAACGTTCTATCCAAAGAATAAATGAAGATACTTTATTTGCCTTGTTAAAGTATCGTATTTTAACCGACTCTGATTTAACAAAGTATATTGATGTAAAAGAAGGCTTAGAATTTAAGTTAAAAAAAGAATTAATAAGAAGCAATTCCTATTTAGAATTACAGCAAAATTTAAAAAGCAAACGATATACGAATAATCGTATTCAAAGGATGCTATGCCATCTTTTACTTGGATTAATGAAATCTGATGCGGATACTCCTATTACTTATCTTAGAATCTTAGGTTTTTCTAGGAAAGGCGAACAGTATTTAAAGGAAAATCGCACAAAAATGAAATTACCTACAAAAATAGACTCTAAAAGTAAAGTTTATCATTATGAGATGGTGGCTAGTCAAATTTATGACATTTTGACCAATTCTAATACTTATCTTTTTGAAAGAAAAAATCAACCCATTATCATTGGTTCTAAGGAATCTAACCAAAAGTAATCCTTTTCTTCAAAGTCACAAAGAAATAAATTATGATTTTTTTGAAGTTCTTCTAAGAAACGTGGCTTCACAACATTGGTTTCTAATTTTAAGTATGTTTTATACAACTTTAATGTTGTATTTTCTTTACGATAAACATCATGCATGGAATGGATATTTTTGTATTTCGTATAAAAATAGTTATCTTTAAATCTTTTAAATAAAGCAATGTCTAAGTCTTTCATCGCGATGGGATGAATTAATTGTCTTAAAAATAATAGACTCGTATCGACCTCGTTCGTTTCATAATAAATGGTTTCGAAAGTTCGAAATAATTCATAAGGTGTTTGAACGAACATTTTCTTTAAATCTTCTTTAATTTCAAAAATATAAAAAGTACGCATAAAATCACTCTCCTATGGTAAGGATAGCAAATATTATACGCACATTTTGTCGCATTTTGAATTATCTCATTAAAGAATCTACTTTTAATTTTAATGAATCATAGTCAAAGCCCATTTTTTGTAAAACTTCAATTGGAACACCATTATAAGGGTAATCCTCTATACTTAAAATATAATCTTCACTTGTTGCAAATTCCCTCAAACTACTAGAACTACCCGCTTCCATTACAGCCACCCGAACACCATCTGGTAAAAGTGTTTTCCTGTAATCGTTTCCCATCGCCATAAAAAGTTCCATGGATGGCATAGAAATCACTCGCAAATCTAGACCATTTTTTTCTAAGTCAAAGGCTATTTGCATAGCACTTACTACTTCACTTCCTGTAGAAATCAAGATACCATCTAAACGAGTTCGTTCTTTTTTAATAATATATGCTCCTTTTTTTACTTCTTTGGGATTCGAACCTGGTAGTTTTGGAATGCTATTACGGCTTATCACTAAAGCACTTGGCTTACAAGTTGTTAAAATTGTTTCCCATGACCCCATGACTTCTTCAATATCAGCTGGACGATATACTGTTAGATTGGGAATACTTCGTAACATTGAAAGCTGTTCGACTGGTATTTTTAAACTAGATTCTTCACTGTTATAAAGACTATCATGTGTAAAAATATAGGTTACAGGTAAATTCATGATTGCACTAAGCCGTAAACCTGGTTTCATTTCATCCGCATAAACAAGCATTGTGGAACCAAATACTCTTAATCCTAATAAACTCATGCCATTTAGAATATGACTCATGGCTCTTTCGCGAATTCCAAAGCGTATGTTTCTGGCTTTAGGATTTTTCTCATTCATGTACTCTGCCCCACTCAACAAAGTTTGACATACTAAATTCAGCCCAGCACTTCCTCCTATGAATAAATTGCTTTTTGGAGAAATTAAATTCATTATTTTGGAATTGGTCTCAATTAATGACTCTCGATATCCATCATTGATTTTGTAATTGTCTGCATCAAAGAGGATTTCTGTCTTTCCAAGTTCTAGTAGATTTAAAATGTTATTCAAGTTGGCACTATTGATATTTTTAGCTCTTGCATAACTCTCTTTCCATTTCGTATATAGTTTATTTGTACGTTCACTCATCGTTTTTTCAATATGAATAAGAGAATCTTTTGAAACTTCAAATGATGGTAAAAATATGTTATATTTTCTTTTTAAGTTATTCGTATCATCTAAAGATAAAACCCCAGAATGAAGAATATTTTTTCCCTCATTAAAAGAATCTTTCCCAATTGTTGTTTTAAAAAGAATCAAAGCAGGCTTGTTTTTGGTTTTCGCATTTTCTATAGCTTTGGCTATTTCTTTTACATTTGTTGCATCTTTTAAGGAATCTACGTAAAAGCCTTTGGCTAAAAAAGACTTCTCGATATCTAAATCGAAAACGGTATCCAAACTTCCTTCTGCACTCATACGGTTACAATCATATAGGAAAACCAGATTCCCCAATTTTTGACTTGCAGCAAAGGAGAAAGCTTCTTCGCTTGCTCCATTCATCATATCTGCATCACTTAAAAAACAATAAGTTGTAAAATCTAATAAATTGATTTTATTCTCTTCTTCTTTCATTAATGTTTCTAAATATCTTCTGCCTAATGCAATACCGACACTCATCCCTACGCCGTCTCCAGCATAGCCTGTTGTAGCTTCTGAAAACGTTGGGTTATGAAATTCAGGGGATCCTGGAGTGTTCGATCCACATCTTCGAAAATTCATCAAGTCTTCTTTCGTTAAGGAAAACCCCGCCATATGACACATTGCATAATATAAAGGCACAATATGGGATGAGGATAAAATAACGCGATCTCGGTTAAAGAAACGTTCATTCTTTGGAATTACATTTAAAATTCTCGTAAAAAGTGTATACATGACAGGAGCCATAGATAAACAAATTCCCGGGCTTCCACCACCTGCACGATTTATCATGTCTATAGATAACATTTTTAGTTCATTGATTGCTTTTATATCATTTTGATTCACCTTAAGTCACTCCCTTTATCTTAATAAGTATACCAAAAAAAAAAACGATAGTAAAATTAATTTTCGGAGGAGTCTGAAATAGAATATTCTCCCCCTATTCCTTGTTCGTTTAAATAACGACATCTTGCATTTAGCATTAGTATGCCACAAAAAATGACAAAATATAATACAAGAATAACTCCATACTTTCTAATAAATTTTTCCATATATAACTACCTTCTTTCTGTATCTATTTTATCAAAAAACATTTGTTCGTGTCAATACATAGAAGTACATTTGTTTGCCTGGTTTACAATAAAAAAAGAAAATGTGTAAATTTTCCTTCACTTTCCCTCATTATCAAAAGTATTTTTGATTTGATGCATGATTTCGTCATTTTCGACAAGTTGATTTAGGAATCCAGTATTACCGGAAACAAAAGTATTGTTGGCACCATTTATTTTGGCATTCGACAAGCCAGTTCTTCTTTGAATGTATTTATCAACTGACTTTAAGTTCTCCATATCTGTTTTGGTTTCTGTTTCATATTTATGTCGGGCATCTTGATTACGATATTTTGAATAAATAAGAAAGAAGTAAAGAAATCCAGCCAGTAAAAATAGAAAACTATAATCGGAATCAATAAACATCGTAAGGAAAAAGGAAGCTAGTTCAATGATACAGGATACTCCTATCAACTTTGGCATATGAATTGGAACGCTTCCCATTGTTTCTTTTGTTCTGGCATTTACAGCCACATAATGTAATACTTTTTTATTTCCTTTTACTTCTTGGTAACTATATAGCCATACAGGTAAGTAAGCGGAAGTCCATTGAATTCCTTTGAAATCTAATTTTTCTTGTTTCCAAGCTACTCCACGATTATATTCTTTTAAAGTAGGATTGGCAGCAAAACGTGAGATGTCTTTGGCTTCTTTTTCAACTAAGGATCTCAAGTCATTGATATTTGTATCTCTTTTTTCCGAGCTATAACCTTTTAAATAGTTGGCATTCCATTTTACACAATTTTCTACATCAAAAGGCATGATAGCATCAATGACATTCGTCGTTTTGCTACCATTTTGTTTGTCTAGCTTATCTTTGCTTGACTCCACAGAAAGTCCATGAATAGCTAAATCAAATTCCCTTTCTACCGCGAATAGATCCGCATCGTAATAAGTTTCTATGTGGTCGGCTCTTTTCCGCGTATAACGGCGAACTAACTTTTCCCCATAGCCTTTTAATTCGGCATGAGAGTTTACATCGACCAACATGTATGGAAAGTAAACGCCCATAATATTTTCGGTGGTAAATTCTTGGACAAATTTAGGGTTTGCATAAAATTTTCTTTTAAAGACAAACTCTTGAATTTCTTTTTGAGCTTCTATTTTAGTAAGCTTAAACGGCAAGACAACATCTGGTATAGCTCCATTTTGAATTTGCTCGTTTACGGATAATGTATTTCTGCACCAGTGACAACGAGCTTGAAATGCTTCACTGGTATCAATTACTACTTCGGCTCCACAGCTACTACACTTGTAAGTTTTTACTTCCTTTGCATTGTCAATCCTATTACTTGCTCCTGAAGCAATCACTTCTCCTTGTAAGTTATGGATATCAGTTTTTAGTCCTTCTACTTTTTCTAAATCAAATTCATAACGACAGAAATTACATCTCAATTGTCCAGTTTTTGCGTTTAACTCTATGTCTGTAGCCCCACATTTAGGGCATTTTGCTTGTCCATCTTTCGCATCTCTATCCGTTTTAATAATTACAGGTTCGTTTTTATCTTCTTTCTCCAAATTCATTTATAACCCCAGTAATTTTTTCTTGGCAGCATCAAAGTCTTCTTGCGTAATAATTCCTTGATCGAATAATTCTTTCATCTTTTTGATTTTTTCATAAGGATCTTCTTCGGCTACTGGTTGCACACTTGGTTGTGGATTTGTTTCTATAAATGGATTGGGTTTCGTTTCTTCTTGATTTATATTTTGCATGATACCTCCAGCAGCATTCATACCCATACCCATGAAAGCCATACCTGTTCCTCCACCGTTTTCCCCAGCAGATTCTATACCACGAGCCACGGATTGTTGCATGAAGGCGTTTCCTCTTGATCCAGATAAAGCATCTGCTTTTTTCACATCAGAAAGTAATGCTTTGGTATCTTCATCATATTCAATCGCTAGAATGGCGGTTTTCACAATTTCTAATCCTCTTGTAGATTTCCATTGATATGCGTCTTCTACAGCCTGACTCATTGCTTGGGCAAAACCGATTTGATCGCTTTGAATTTTCGTGATGCGATTTTCTTTATTTGGATCGTTTGTATAATTTGAGAATGCTGCAGAAAGGGTTCCAACTACTTCATGAAATAGCTGAGTTCCAGCATCATTATCCATGTCAGATAAATCGAACAAAGGCGCGCCTGGTTGTAAATATTTTGCAGGAACAAAATTTTTAACAAATAAGATTGGATCTACAATTTTTAAAGTATAGGTACCTCTTGTTACTACACCAACTTGAGTGTTTAAAAAGGCATCATCCCAATAGATTTCGGATTGAGTTCCAAAACGATTATTTGGTATTTCTTTTAAATTTACATAAAATGCGGTTTGTTCTGTTCCTGGAATCCCTCCAAATTTAAATCTTTCCCATGATGTTTTTATTGTGGAAGATAGGATTCCTCCACCTGCGAAGAAACTTTGAGAATTTTGGTCTTCTGATGTATAGGTGAATCCTCCTGCCTCAGCGATATAACCTGTAATCGCTCCATCTTGCATCGTGATAAGAGCCATACCTTCTGGCACGACAATCTTACTTCCATTGGTAATAATATTTTCTGAGCCAGAAACATTAGAGCCTCGATTGGCATTTGTTCCTTCTTTTACTGCTTGTACAACAGCAACAGTTGGTGACATGTTTGATGGTGGAGCATAAAAATCTTTCCACTGGTCTGCAAATGTCCCTCCAACTGCACTTGTTAATGATTTAATAAATCCCATATTTTAACCTCTTTCTTTTTTTGATTTATGAATACATTATAGCATATTCTTTTTCAAAAACATTCTTTTTTCCAATTTCTTTACATCGGAATCCTTCCTAACTCACATCCTGCTTCATAACTATATTTGATTCGAAAAAAATATCTTCTTACATATAAATTATTTTTATCCAAGTTGAATATTCTATAGTCATATACTTTGCTTCTTCTTCCACCAATACACCAAACATAATACTCTGACTTTCCAGTTCTATCAATTTGATCAATGATTTCATGAAATTCTTTCATACTAACATCATCCACCATACCGGAACCCTTACCATCTATAATATATGGGTAATGCATACCATTTCCTTTTTCAAAATCTCTCGATCCTAAATAAGTGATTTTAAATGTTGTAGTGCTTCC
The DNA here is from genome assembly GCA_964418205.1 of uncultured Muribaculaceae bacterium. Taxonomy (GTDB): domain Bacteria; phylum Bacillota_I; class Bacilli_A; order RF39; family UBA660; genus Ventrenecus. The sequence continues at coordinate 4,130 of CAYQKO010000034.1, read as the reverse complement.
TGTATCATATTCCATTTCCATGATATCGTTTTCTTGTAATCCAATATCTCTTAGTTTCGTTATAACAGCATTCTTAGGTGGTAATCACTATAGACATCTACAGCAACCCAACAATCATAAACGATTCCTTTATAATTTATCATATACAAATGATAAGCAAGAGATTCAAAAGTAGCAAGTATGGTATAAGCCAAATCAGCAACTGTTCTTCGATCAGTTATTTCAATCACTCGCCATAATTTCTCTTCCAATCCCTCTATTTCTACTTTAAATTTTAAAACTTTCGTCATATCATTTCATCCAATTTCAAATACCATTATGAAATATAGTTTATACTAGATGGAATTCCAAATTCTTCGTATAAATGATATACTTCCAATATTCGTACTAAATCGCTTTTCCTTTTTCTTTTATACTCTTTTATGTAATTGTTCACTTTTTTTATATTCTGAGGGAAAAACATTGCTCTCGTCATAAAATAAATTCCATCCATTGTAATGATTCTTGTAAAAAGATAACAACTCGTCTTATTGAAAGGATTGCTTAAAGTAATATCAATGACTTTATATCTTTTATTGGTAACCATATCCTCAAGGCACACATATCCATCCTCATCTGCCTTTACAATTTTGAAAAAGGAGGAAAAGGATTCTCTCATCGCATGAAGCATGTTAATCTTTTCCGCATTTTTAAATTTATGTTTCTCTAAATAATCATCTGTGATGCATCGCATCTTATCGTGATTTTTATAAACGGACAAATCTAAATATATTTGATACTCCAAATCATCTTCAAAATCCAAATCTAATGAAAGAACATCTATTTTCGTTTCCTTCTTTAAACTATCTCCTACATTATCCAACTCATAAACTAAATCATAATTCCCATTATCCATGTAATTTATCATACTATTTAATACTTCAGCATGTAATTTACGATATTTCAAGTATTTTTTTATGTGAGATTTTGATTTTAAAAGGAATAAGCGCATATTTTGCATTCCTTCCAGAAGCGATTCTGCTACTTCCCTATTTATTTGTGCTTCCTTCTCCATATTTACCTCCTAAAATTATATTTCTTCTTTAATTCTTCTAAAATTTCATAAACTGCTGGACATATCTTACTATTTTGTACTACAGTTAGTAAACTAAATAATCTTTCTGGTTTATTCGTGTATGGATATTCTTTACAACTTTTTGGTAAACACTTCTCTATTTTGCACTCATTGTCACTACCCAAAAATGGGCAAGGATTCTTTTTATTTACATACTTTCCATAATTTTCTTTCAAAACGTTGTTTTTTAACTCATTTATATCCAACTTGTATTCTTTGCATATCTCTACCAACTCAGCTTCGTTAAGAGAGACGCCTATTTTTTTACAGCAATTACGGCATTTTGAACAATCATAATTTTTAAAAATTTTATTATGCAATTCTAAAAAATCTTTGTCCAATTGTTTTTCATCCGCATGACATTTTAAAAAGACACGAAACCGATAATTTTCCTCTTCTTTTTCTTTTCCTAATCTTTCTAAATCTTTTACTTCAATCATTTTTTTCTCCTATACTTATGCTTTTTGCTTTGGTTTCATTACTTTTAATCCACCCATATAAGGTTGCAAAACTTCAGGAATTTTTACACTGCCATCTTTCTGGTAACACTGTTCGAGTATTGCAATAAGGGAACGTGGAGACGCGATTACTGTGTTATTTAAAGTTGCTAAGTATTGATTCCCTTTTTCCGTTTTCATTCGAATACCTAATCTTCTTGCTTGAGCATCCCCTAAAGTAGAACAAGACCCTACTTCAAAATACTTTTGTTGTCTAGGACTCCATGCTTCTACGTCACAAGATTTTACTTTTAAATCTGCTAAATCTCCACTACAACACTCTAAAGTTCTAACAGCGATTCCCATGCTTCGAAAGAATTCTACTGTATAGCTCCACATTTTGTTATACCATTCCATGGCATCTTCTGGTTTACAGAGTACTACCATTTCTTGCTTTTCAAATTGATGAACTCTATATAATCCTCTTTCTTCTAGTCCATGAGCTCCTACTTCTTTTCTAAAGCATGGAGAATAAGAAGTCATTGCAATAGGTAATTCTTTTTCATCAATTAATTGGCCTTTAAATTTACCTATCATACTATGTTCCGAAGTTCCAATTAAATATAAGTCTTCTCCTTCAATTTTATACATCATCGCATCCATTTCTTGAAAGGACATGACTCCTGTTACAACATCACTTCTTATCATAAATGGGGGTATGCAATAAGTGAAACCTTTACTTATCATAAAATCTCTTGCATAGGCAATGGTTGCTTCATGAAGTCTTGCTATATCACCGATTAAATAATAAAAGCCATTTCCACTTGTTCTTCCTGCACTATCTTTATCAAGACCACCTAGACTTTCTATGATATCCGCATGATATGGTATTTCATAATCAGGTACTACTGGATCTCCAAATTTTTCCTTTTCCACGTTTTCACTATCATCTTTTCCAATAGGAACACTATCATCAATAATATTTGGAATTACCATCATTTTCTGTTTTAATTCTCTAGATAACTCATTTTCTTCCTTTTCAATATCTACTAACTCTTTATTAATTTCTACTACTCTTTGTTTCTTTTTATTTGCTTCCTGTGTTTTCTTTTCGCGAAAGAAAACACCAATTTCCTCACTTGTACGATTTCTTTCCTGTCTTAAAGCATCTCCCTTTTGTTTGAATTCTCTAATTTTGGCATCCAACTCGATTACTTCATCCACCAGTGGTAATTTTTCTTCTTGAAACTTCTTTCTTATATTTTCTTTTACCACCTCAGGATTTTCTCTTAAAAATTTAATATCTATCATATTTCTTTTTCTCCTTCTAATTTATCAATAATTTTTAAATAAGCTTTAATATACTTTTCCGTTCTTTTTAAATCTTTTTGAGTAATTTTATCTACTCTTGTTAAATCCATATTATGGAGTAAATCTTTCATTTTAATTTCAAATGCATCTTTGTTATTTGAATCCAATAAATGTTGAATGTATTCGTCATAGGTTTCATAGGTATTCGTAAGAATTTGTAATACTTCAATAAAGGATTCATCATAACCTAAAGCTTTTAAATCACTCGATGTGACTTCTGTATCCTCTAGGATATCGTGCAAGAGTGCCATCGATCGCTTACGATCATTTTTAAAATCTTGACTTACGTGTTGCAAGTGATTCATATAATTGGTATTTGCTTTATCACATTTATCATGGAAGGACTTTTTCACTAATTCCAAGGATCTTTTATATATACCTAAACTCTTATAATACTTTATTTCTTCTTCTGTAAACATAAAACCTCCTAAAAGAAAAGGATAGTATCCCAAAGGCGTCTTAATAGACGGTACCATCCTTAATTTTTCTTTTGTTTCAATAACGGGAATACCCGGAAATGATTAATTTCTCTAGAAAGGAGATTCATGAAATGATTTCATACTGTTTTCACCAGCCACAGTTTCTCTATCATGAAATACATATTCACTACTAATCTTTCTTTCACGATTTCTATTCTAGTATAACATACGGAGGACTTTGCCTGCAACCGAACTTTTGCTTTTTTTCACCAAAATTTATAAGATTACCCATCGACCATTTTTAGTAGATCCTGTTCTTCTAATAACGTTCTTGTCTTTCAATATCTTTAAATTTCTAGTAACCGTTGTTTTATTTATTCCTAACTTATCACTAAGTTCTAATTGAGTAATTTTGTTATCTTTCTTAATTAATTGAATTAGATTTTCTTGTGTTTTATTTAATGGTTCTTGCTTAACATATAAATCTCTAGGTGTTTGAGGTAAGAAACTATTATCTTTAAATTTAAAATGAACTCTTATAAAATTGTCACTAAATTCATAAATATCTTTATCATAAGATTTTAAAATCCTTATAATTCCTGTTCCTAATTGTTCTACTAAGTCTAAATCTTTAAATACTCGCATTAATTCTGGATGAGTTGGAGCAGAAAAGCCTTTTAAAAAATCATCTTTTGATACATTAAGCGGTAAGCCACCTGTGGATGATATTGCAATATGATCACTAAAAATTTCAAATTTCGGTGGATACTCCCTTTCCCATAACGTATG
>CAYQKO010000033.1:0-11347 GCA_964418205.1 uncultured Muribaculaceae bacterium | reverse complement strand
ACTACCCTTCGTTGGCATAGAAGTCATCATCTACACAAATAGCAAAATATAAATCTCCTGGATCTTCTACATTTCCATTGATGAAATTAAAGTTTTCATTTTCTTCATACCAAGCATAACTTGTATAAAGAAATACTCCTGCTATTAATAAAATACAACATATGGTAAATAGGATAATTCCTATTTTCTTTTTCTCTTTTTCTCTATACTTTTCTAATTTCATAAAAAAATCACTATAGCCTTTCTATAATGATTCTATCATAGGTACCCCTCCCCTGTGTCAATTTACATTTACTTGACATTGAAACAATTTTTAATTATAGAACCTATATTTGAACTAACTTTTTTAGTCTATCTTTTATTCTGATTGAAAATACATAAATTTCTCTTTTTAAGAATAAAATTCTATAGAAAAATGGTGATGACATGAAGCATTGTGATTGGCTCTTATTTCTAACTGTAATTATTATAGGTATTTTTGGTATTGTAATGATTTATTCTGCATCTTATATATGGGCTGAATATAAATTTCAAGACCCTTATAAATTTGTGAAAGCTCAAAGCATTTTTTTCTTTATTGGAATTGTATTAGCTTCTTTCATCAGTAAAATTAAAAGTGATTTTTGGTTAAAGCACGCGAATAAAATTATACTAATTTGTTTTATTCTTCTTGTTTTCGTATTAATTCCCGGCATTGGAACGGTTCGAAATGGTTCTAGAAGTTGGTTTGGACTTGGAGGTTTTGGAATTCAACCGAGTGAATTTGCTAAAATTGGATTAATTATTTTTGTTTCGAAATATTTAAGTCAAAATAGAAAAGATTTACGAAGTATTAGAAAAGGAGTATTACCTATTTTGGGCTTAATAGGAATATTTTTTTTATTAATTATGTTGGAACCAGATTTTGGAACTGCAATGGTTATTGTTTTAACTCTTATCAGTATGATTTTTATTAGTGGAGTTAATCTTTCATTTTTTTTCAAAATTGGTCTTTTGGGTCTTTTGGGTATCGTGGCATTGATTTTCATTGCACCTTATCGTATGGCAAGAATTGTTTCCTTTTTAAATCCTTGGAGTGATCCTTTAGGAAGTGGCTTTCAAATCATACAAAGCTTATATGCAATTGGCCCTGGAGGATTGCTTGGTCAAGGATTTTTAAAATCACATCAAAAACATTTTTATTTGCCAGAACCTCAGACAGATTTTATTTTTTCCATTATTAGTGAGGAATTTGGCTTCCTAGGTGTTCTAATCGTTGTGGCTTTCTTTTTCTTTTTGTTTTATCGCTCTGTTAAAATAGCTTTAAAGGCAAACGATTTATTTGCTAAATTTTTGGTTTTTGGTCTTGCGATAGGAATATTAATTCAAGCTGCCTTAAATCTATGTGTTGTGATTGGTCTTATTCCTGTTACTGGCGTTACTTTACCATTTTTTAGTTATGGTGGAAGTAGCTTACTTGTAACCATGGTTTCGATTGGTATGATACTATCGATTAGTAGGGATGTTTATGATTGATTTTTTTCATTAGCAAGCAATGTATGGTGAAACTTCTTGTCCATTCCCACCGCAGATACTTACGGAGGAGTTGAGATATGCTGTTGGACGTATAACATTAGGATACCGACATTCATCGTACCCTTCGACACGCCCAAAATTGTAGGCACTGAAGACGAGGTTAGTAGTTCCACTATTTGGGGTCATTTTCCAATAACCAACTTGTATCGGAACAGTTGGACATATACCGTTCATTTATTATAAAACCAATAATGTAAAGTTTTAGCTAAACAAGTACTTCTGTCTACTTAGCCTCTGTCCCCTTGTCAATTTACAATTGCTTGGCAATCAAATCTATAAGGCACTTATTTCGTTTCTTTTTCATTCTTCTTTTCTAATTTCGCTGGTTTTGGCAAGGCTGCTTTTCTTGATAAATTTAATCTTCCACGATTATCATAGCCTAAACTTTTTACTAAAATTTCATCGCCAACATTTACTACATCTTTTGGTTTACCAACTCTTTCATGAGCAAGTTCAGAAACATGAACCAATCCTTCACAATTAGGCCATAATTCTACAAAGCATCCAAATTCTTCCACTTTTGTAACTTTTCCAGTATAAATCTTATCTGGTTCTACTTCTCTTACAACATCTAAAATCATTTTCTTTGTTGTTTCAATAATATCTTTATCAGTATGATAAATAATAACTCTTCCATCGTCTTCTAAGTCTACTTTTACAGCATCTTTATCATTCACTGTTTTAACGTGACTGGCATCCAAAATAATTTTGGTAATCATTTCCCCACCACGGCCTATCACATCTTTAATTTTTTCTGGATTTATGGTAAAGGTTTCAATTTTTGGAGCATAAGGGCTTAATTCTTTTCTTGGCTCTTTTATACAATCTTCCATGACATCTAAGATTTGAAATCTTGCTTTTTTTGCTTGTGCTAAAGCTTCCTTTAAGATTTCTTTTGTAACACCTTTAATTTTAATGTCCATTTGTAATGCTGTAATACCATTTCTTGTACCAGCCACTTTAAAGTCCATATCCCCCATATGATCTTCTAACCCTTGAATATCCGTCAATATCGTATAATTTTTTCCATCTTTTGAAGTAATAAGTCCCATTGCAATTCCAGCTACTGGAGCTTTAATAGGAACGCCTGCAGCCATTAAGGATAAACATCCTGCACATATAGTAGCTTGACTAGAAGAACCATTTGATTCTAATATTTCTGATACGACACGAATTGTGTATGGGAATTCTTCTTCACTTGGAATAACATAAGATAAAGCTCTTTCTCCTAAGGCACCATGGCCGATTTCTCTTCTTCCTGGTGAACCATAACGACCTACCTCACCAACAGAGAATGCTGGAAAGTTGTAATGTAACATGAATCTTTTTGTATCTTCGATTCCAAGACCATCTAATATTTGATGTTCTCCAATTGCTCCTAATGTTGTTGTCGCGAGACTTTGGGTTTGTCCTCTTGTAAATACAGCAGAACCATGGGTTCTTGGAAGTAAATCTACCATTGCATCTAAAGGACGAATTTCATCCATCTTTCTACCATCTGGTCTGATATGATGCTCTGTAATTAAACTTCTAACCACATCCCCCTCTATATTATGTAGGATTTTCTTTACTTGTTTTATTTTATCATTTAATGTTTCATCTTCTAAATAGATATTGGTAAAATATCCAACCGTTTCTTGACATAATTCTTCTACTTTATGAACAGATTCTAATTTATCTTTGATTTGAATTGCTTCTACCATTCTATCTTTCACATATTCTTCTACTTGGGTAACCAAATCACTTTCTAATTCCGCTTTATCAAGTTCTACTTTCGGTTTTCCTATTTCTTTTATCATTTCTTCTTGAAATTCACATAATGTTTTTATAGCTTCATGTCCAAACAAAATACCTTCTAACATTTCTTTTTCCGTACATTCATTTGCACCTGCTTCTACCATACAAATTGCTTGCTTCGTCCCCGCAACAGTTAAATTGAGTTTTGATTGTTCTAATTGTTCTACACTAGGATTAATAATGTATTCTTTTCCAATTTTTCCAACAACCACTCCACAAACAGGTCCATCAAAAGGGATTTCTGAAATTCCTAAAGATAAAGAGGAACCAAATAATCCAGCCATAATAGGGGAATTGTCTTGATCAACGGACAATACTGTATTAATCACTTGAATTTCGTTACGTAAATTTTCATCAAACATAGGTCTTATTGGACGATCTATAATTCGTGCGGCTAAGGTAGCTTCGTCTGTAGGTCTACCTTCTCTTTTAATAAAACCACCTGGAATTTTGCCTACAGAATACAATTTTTCTTGATATAAAACTTGTAAAGGAAAGAAATCTTGCGTTACAACATTTTTCCCCATTACACAAGCAGATAATACTACTGTATCACCATATCTTACTAAACAGGCTCCATTCGCTTGTTTCGCAAGCCATCCAGTTTCTACCACAATTTCTTTTCCAAAAAATTCTAATTTAAATTCTTTCTTCATATATTCCTACTTTCCTTGAAAAAAAAGACACTAAAAAATTTAGTGCCTACTTTCTTAAATTTAATTTTTGTATTAATTCACGATATGCAACAACATCGGTTTCTTTTAAATAGTTTAAAAGTTTTTTTCTTCTTCCAACTTTCATTTGTAAACCACGCTTAGAATGATAATCATGCGTGTGTGTTTTAAAATGTTCTGTTAAATTATTAATATCTTCCGTAAGTAAAGCAATCTGGACTTCTGTACTTCCAACATCATTTTTATCTTTTTGGAATTCTTTAATAATTTCAGCTTTTCTTTCTTTTGTCATAGCCATTTTTATTACCTCCTTTTGTTTATTGAATCGGTTTAACCAAAGTAATTGGAAAGAGGTCCCAGAAAACTTTAGAAAAACTTCATACTCCTAAAGTATAATATAATTGTCATTAAAATGCAAATTTTTTTTCACTCCGCATTTTTCATGCACTGTTCTAAACTTGTCTTTAATGCAAAATAATCCGGAACAACTAAAGCATCTTCTTCTATTCCAATCAGAATCTGATCGTATTTTTTATAATTTAATAGACATGCTCTTTCAAAACCTTTTACAGCAATATCAGCTAAATCCGCAATAGGAATATTGAACTTATTTCTTAAATATTGTTCTTTTGAGTATTCTTTTAAATTTATTTCTTTTCCTACATAAATTTTCTGAGAAAATCCATCTTCGCCTTTTCGCTTGATATTCACTCCAGTAATTAATGGGATTGATATGTGAAATTGTTTATTTAATGGTTCCAAAAACTCTTCTTTTGGAAATTCTCTAGTCCAAGAAGATGTCCCAATCGCGTATTGAATCATCTTGTCACCTCTCATTGGATATTTATTTTAATACAAGAAAAAAAGAAAGTCAATTTTCTTATCGTAAGGAGTTCAGAACACCACTTATTAAATCAATATTATCAATCACATCACTAATTTTATCTGTAGTTCTTTCATGATATAATTCTTTCATTTTTCCTTCAAAGGTTTTATATAGCATGGGATCTCGATTTAGATATTTCATCCAATAGGAATTTTCTTTTAAATATTGATACATTTTTGGGGTTTCTAAAATTTTCTTTTGTAAGTTCAAATCCATATTAATCCTCGAAAAAATGGTTTATCGGTCTAGGTACTTTTGGAATACTTGCTGTTAAAGGAGATGTAACTTCAGTTTTCCCTGTAAGTTCACTTACTAAATTCAAAGCTTTTTGAGCTGTTTTAATATGTTCTTGAATGGAGTTCATATCAATATTTTTTAATTTATCTGTTATATTAGACATACTCTCTGTCGTGGAAGTTGCAGTCGTTTTATTGCCAGTATTTAGATAACTGCTCCAAGCACTTTCTTCTTCCCCATAGATATCATAAATTTCATAAAAGTTTTGCCAGTTCATACTTCCATTTTTGATATAACCAACTAATTCAGGATGAACACGTGCAAAATTTTTAAATGCTTCTTTTTTATCCATAAAAATCACCTAATACATTTTATGCATTAGGTTACTTTTTTTTCATTTCATTTCTAATTATTCTAGCCTTATGTTAATAGATTAAAAATCGTTATTTCCTTATCGTTATATATTTTTGGTGCTCGCTAACTTGACTACTCTGTATGTCGTGATTTGCCAACACATTCCGAAAAATAACTTTAAAACGATCTTTTTGTTCCTCTGACTCAGGTAATCCATAATTTTTCATTTACAGAACCATTGCTCTTTATTATTCTAACAATAATACCACAAACTCTTTACCATGCATGGATTTCACGTTCTAGTATAATACTCATTTTTTAACAAAATCAATACCTTCTAATACTTCCTTTTTATCCATTTTATTTTTCCCACTGTAATTCTTATAATTTAAAGTCTTCTAAATCAAAACTTACTTGAGTAGGAGTATTTTCCGCTTTCTTTTCTTCTTCTACTTGTCTTTCTTTTAAAAGCTCTACTTTTATAAGGGTATTTAAGACTTTTTTCTTAGACACGGTAGACCCTGTACTTGTAATATCCATAATTGGAATTTCACTGTTTTTAACATCTCCACTTATGTCTTCTCCTATAATAGTTAATTCTGTTTTGGAAGTAGTTGCTAAAACAGAAACTAGTTCATAATTTACACTTTTTACTTTTTTCAATAAAGTATTCCCACGTTTTGCTCTACCAGTATCGACTAAATCGCTCGTTTTAATTCTTTTCATGGTATTTTGATTTGTTAAAAGTGTAAGATATTCTTCTTCATTTAAAGCTATGGCACTCACTACTTCGTCATCTTTTAGAGAAATTCCTTTCACTCCACTACCACGGGTTCCAACAAGCGGAATTTCGATTTTTGAAAATTTACAATAATAGCCATTTTTCGTAGCAAGTAAGATATCCTTATCACTAAACACAACAGTTACGACTTCATCATGATCTTTTAGTTTCATAGAACTGATTGCTTTGGATGTTCTAGTAACCTCATATTCTTTCATTTTAGTACGTTTCACCATACCAAATTTACTGACAGATATCACTTCTTCTTTCGGGTTATAGATACTTGATGCAACTACTCTTTCTTCAGGGTTTAAAGCAACGATGTTATTGATGTGCTTCCCAAGTTCTTTCCATTTCGCTTCCGGTATTTTATGAACAGGTAAGAAAATATAATTTCCTAAATTTGTAAATAAAACGATATGGTCTTGGGTTGTTACATCATATAAAGCACGAATGTAATCCCCTGGCTTCATTGTCGGAACTTCATTACGAGCTGCGAAGGATTTACTACTAACTCGTTTGATATAGCCTTCTTCGGTTACAACCACCACAACATTTTCTTTGGGAATCATACTTTTCATATCTAATTTGATTTCTGTTACTTCGTCTTTTATCTCAGTAAGGCGTGGGGAACCATATTCTTTTTTTATCCCTTTTAATTCTTGTTTCATTACATGTTTTAAAGCTTCCTCGTTGTTTAAAATTTGTTCCCAAACATACATATCTTTTTGAAGCTTCGCCATTTCTTCTTCGATATCCACAATATCCGTATTGGTTAAGCGATATAATTGTAATTCGACAATGGCTTTCGATTGCTCTGGAGTAAAAGCAAATTCTTTACATAAATTTTCCATCGCATCCGTTTTATTTTTACTAGACCGAATCACTGCAATGACTTCATCTAAAATACTGATTGCTTTCATTAAACCTTCTAAGATATGAAATCTTACCTTTGCAGCATTTAAATCAAACTGTGTTCTATTTGTAATAACTTCTTTTTGATGCTCTATAAAAGCATCTAAGATATCCAATATTCCAACAAGTCTTGGACGGCGATTGACAATCGCTACCATGTTAAAATTATAATTTACTTGTAAATCTGTATTTTTAAGTAAATAGTTTAACACTAACTCCGCATTGGCTTCTTTTTTTAAATCAATGACGATACGAGCCATGTGTTCATGATCTGATTCATCAATGACATCATTAATACCTTCAATTTTTTTATCAATTTTAATATCTATAATTTTCTTTACTAATTGTTCTTTTATCACTTCATAAGGTATGGAATGAACAATGATTTGCTTTTTATTACCACTTTCAACAATTTCGGTTTTGGCTTTTAATATAACTTTCCCTTTTCCTTTGGTATAAGCCTCGATTAACCCTTCTTTTCCTTCGATTACTCCAGCAGTTGGAAAATCTGGTCCAGGGATAAGTTCCATAATGGTTTCTAATTTGCAATTTGGGGATTCGATTCGTTTGATAGTTGCATCGATTACTTCACTCAAATTGTGTGTTGGAATATTGGTGGCATATCCTGCAGAAATACCAGTGGATCCATTCACGAGTAAGTTTGGAAATCCTGCAGGTAAAACAGTAGGTTCCAATTCCGTATCATCAAAGTTATAAGTCATTTTGACAGTATTTTTCTTAATCCCGTCTAACATAACTTCCGCAAATTTAGAAAGACGAGCTTCTGTATAACGCATTGCAGCGGGTCCATCTCCATCAATACTTCCATTGTTTCCATGAATATCAATTAAAGTTTCTCGCATTTTCCAAGGTTGACTCATTCGAACTAAAGCATCATAAATAGAAGAATCCCCATGAGGATGGAAGTTACCCATAATGTCTCCCACTGCTTTGGCACTTTTACGATAAGGTTTATTATGAGTAAATCCAGAAATATACATTGCATATAAAATACGTCTTTGAACTGGTTTTAAGCCATCCCGAACATCTGGCAAAGCTCTTTCTTGGATAATTTCTTTCGAATATCTGCCAAATCCAGTCTCCATAATTTCTTCTAAACTATAGTCATAAATTTTTTCAATCACTGTTTTTTCTTCTTTTTTCTTTGCCATTATTTATCACTTCCTAAAATCATCTTCTAAAGTAAAATCAACATTTTCGTTAATCCACTCTTTTCTTGGGGCGACTTCATCCCCCATTAAGACATGGATTCTTTTTTCTGCAATCGCAGCATCTGTTAAATTAACACGATAAAGTCTTCGGTTTGCTGGGTCCATCGTAGTTTCATAAAGTTCATCTGCATTCATTTCACCTAAACCTTTAAACCTTTGAATTTTATAGGTTCCTTTTAAAGTTTTCTTTTTTTCTTCTAGTTCTTCATCCGTTGCAATATATTCTTTGCCTTTACTTGTTTCAATCGAATATAAAGGAGGTGTAGCAATATAAAGCATTCCTTGTTCTATTAAGGGTCGCATGAATCGGTAGAAAAAAGTAATCAAAAGAATTTGAATATGGGATCCATCCACATCGGCATCCGTCATAATAATTACTTTACCATAGTTACTTTCCCGATAATCAAAATCTGCTCCAAGGCCTGCACCAATGGCATATTCAAGCTGTCTTAATTCCGCATTTCCTTCAATGTCTTTCGCACTTGCTTTTTCACAATTTAAAACTTTTCCTCGCAACGGTAAAATAGCTTGTGTTTCACGATTTCGATGAGACTTAGCAGACCCACCAGCACTATCCCCTTCGACTAAAAACAATTCATTTAGAGCATAATTTTTTCCTGTTGCTTTCGCAAGTTTCTCAGATAAAATTCTTTCCTTATTATTTTTAGCAGTCCCTTTCCGTACGTTTTCACGAGCTTTTCGGGCAGCTTCCCGAGCCAGTTTACTTTTTTGTGCTTTTTCTAAAATCCCCACTGCAACTTCTTTATTTTCTTCTAAAAAGAATTTTAAATTTTCGTAGGTTACACTTTCCACCACGGTTCTAGCTTCTGGTGTTCCAAGTTTTCCTTTGGTTTGCCCTTCAAATTGTAATAAGTTTTCTGGAATCTTCGCATGAATAATCGCACTTAATCCTTCTCTTACATCACTTCCATCCAAAGAGGCATCTTTTCCTTTTAATAAACCATTCGACTTGGCATAATCATTGAAAGCTTTTGTAATACCGGTTTTAAAACCAACTTCATGAGTTCCACCATCACTTGTTTTCACATTGTTGACAAAAGATAAAATTTGTTCGTTATAAGAGTCCGTATATTGCATAGCAATATCTACTTCCATCCCATTTTTTGTATTATCAAAATGAATCACTTTACTAATAGCAGTTTTGTTTTCATTCATATACTCTACAAAGGATATAATCCCATTTTCATAATGATATTTTGCATTTAAATTATCTTCTTCATCCATGATTTCAATTGTAACATTGGAAAGTAAAAAAGCACTTTCTTGCATTCTTTCACATATGGTTGTAAAAGAAAAATTGCAATTTTTAAAAATCTCTTTATCTGGTAAAAAAGTAACAATTGTCCCAGTCTTTTTGGACTCTCCAATCGTTTTTAAAGGACTACTAACCTGTCCACCATTTTTAAATTTGATTTGACTAATTTTTCCCTCTTTATAAATTGTAACTTCCATCCATTCCGATAAAGCATTTACAACACTCGCTCCAACGCCATGAAGCCCGCCGGAAACCTGATATCCGGTATTTTCAAATTTTCCACCAGCATGTAAAACCGTATAGACAACTTCTGGTGTACTTTTTCCACTTTCGTGCATTCCAATTGGGACACCTCGACCATTGTCGGCAATTGTAATGGAACCATCCTTATGCATAAGGATTTTAATATAATTCCCATATCCATTTATAATTTCATCTATTGCATTATCCACAATTTCCCAAACCAAGTGATGCATTCCTCTTTTGTCTGTAGAACCGATGTACATACCAGGTCTTTTACGAACCGCTTCTAGTCCTTCTAAAATTTTTATCGAATGTTCATCATAAGTATTATTTGCTGCCATATATACTTCCTTTCTAGCATTTTTTTAACCTAGTCAAGTATAACATGAAACTTTAAATTTCTTCAAGTTTTATAAGTCAAGCAAATGTCTAAAAAGCTAAAATTCAAGAACCTTTTTATCCGTATTTTCAGAAAAAATTACAGCCTATTGTGAAATATACCTATAAATTTGGGCAAAAAAGAGAATACCAAAGAATACAAAACAACATGTTGTATACTTTTTTGCGATAACATATGGTTGAGAGATGAAAGCAATATGTTGTATTCACAAAACTACAGAGGCGATTATGAAAAAAGACTTTTCTTCTATAATCCATGGACTCCTCTATTATTTTAATCAAAAAAAAGAAGCTATCTTACAATACAATGCTTCTTTCCAAATACGATAGAAATTTCATGGATTTCACTCACCTTATCTAACTCTAATTCTTTATAATATTCTTTCTCTTTCATTTGACTCAAAGCAGATTCTGCTAAACTTTCCATATCTTCGTCTTTTTTGGCTAACTTAAACTCAAAGATATATCCAATACTTCTATCTACCTTTTCTATCATGACATCAAATCTTCCTACTCCTGCTTCTCGATTCGACTTTACAATATAGTATCTATTATCTAAATAACTTTTAAAAATTCCTAATAAATAAGCATGATAGAAATATTCTTGAGAATCCATATAAGAAATAGACTGTAACATTTCATTGATAATGTTTTCTATCTTACCCTTATTTCCTTCTACTAATGCTTTTCGAAATTCAACTGCTCGGAATGATGGATCGTCATTTTGAGTAGTTAAAGAACTTGCCATAATAGTTGTAATCAGTTCTTTCACTTCTTTATTCGGTATTTTTACATACACTTCTTTATAATCATCTTCTTCTACTTCTTTATCAATCGTTAGATATCCACTCGAAAACATCAAGTTTAAGATATTGTTCCAATTATTATGATCATCAAAATCTAAATAAGTGATTTTATCATTATAAGTAAAGAATTCTGATTTTCCTTCCACCAAATCTTCTAACTTTATTTTGTTTG
>CAYQKO010000032.1:2738-11717 GCA_964418205.1 uncultured Muribaculaceae bacterium | reverse complement strand
CATTTTCCTTTTTTTCTTTCAAAAAATCGTTCGACAAAAGATGTCAAAATATTTTCCATTTCTTTAGAAGGATTATAAAAAAAAGCCTCGAAAATATAATACTTTCAAGGCAATACGTGATACAATCTAATTGACGAAAGAAGATGTATCACATGGAATATTTTAGCATAAAAAGACCATTTTTCATAGTACCATCAAAAAAATGCCAGGGTAAAATGCATTGTAGAACTTAATTTTCAAACTAAAAACAGGTGATTTTGAAAAGTAGCTTTTACTTTGAGAATTAAGTAATAATGGAATTATAACAAGGAATGAGATGATATATGTCTAAAAATATAGTATAATTTAGTTAGTAGTTTAACAAAAAAATTAAGACAAGGAGAAAGATGAAATGGAAGAACATGGAAATATAATTATTTATAAAGATAAAAATGGTAATGATAACATTGAAGTAAAAATGCAAGATAACACAGTTTGGTTAAATCAAGAACAATTGGTTAAATTATATAATTCAAGTAAATCTAATATATCTGAACATATAAAACACATATTTGAAGATGGCGAACTAGATGAATCTTCAACTGTTCGGAATTTCCGAACAGTTGCCTCTAATGGTAAAACTTACAACATGATGTATTATAATCTTGATATGATTGTTGCAGTTGGATTTCGTGTTCGCTCAAATATAGGAACAAATTTTAGAAGGTGGGCAAACGAAAGATTAACTGAATATATGACTAAAGGATTTACAATGAATGATGATTTACTTAAACGTGCTGGTGGTGGTTTATATTTTGATGAATTACTATCTAGAATTCGTGATATTAGATCATCAGAAAAAGTATTTTGGAGAAAGATACTTGATATTTATGCAACTTCTATTGATTATGATCCTAGAGCAGAAATTACTCAAGAATTTTTTAAGACAGTTCAAAACAAAATGCATTGGGCTGCACATGGACACACTGCTGCTGAAGTTATAGTTGAAAGAGCTGATGGAAATAAAGATTTTATGGGATTAACTACTTTCAGTGGAGATAGACCTACTTTATTGGATGCTCAAATTGCTAAAAATTATTTGAATGATAAAGAATTAGACATTTTAAACAGAATTGTTTCTATGTATTTAGATTATGCAGAATTACAAGCAATTGAACAAAGAACTATGACTATGAGTGATTGGGTTAAAGAATTAAATTACTTCTTAACTATGAATAGAAAAGATATTTTAAAAGATTCTGGTAAAATTAGTCATGAAGAAGCAATGAATCATGCTAGAAAAGAATATGATAAATATAAAGATAGAATTGCATTAAAACCTAGTGAGGTTGAACTTCATTATTTAGAAAGTATTAAAGATTTAGAAAAATTAGGAAATAAAGATTAATATTTGAGTATGTAAGTTTTTCTTACAAGTTGATAATACAAAATGAAACTGTCAAGCAATTGTTGATAGTTAAAAAAATCTATAAAGGCAGGTTATAAGAAAGAACAAATATTTCATGCAACTGTCCTTTTAGGTGAAGAAACACCACATACTCATTCTGTAGTAATTCCACTTGTTAAGAAATATGATAAAAGAATTAATACGGAAAGATATACTATTTCTAAAAAACAATATATGAAAGATAAAATCCAGTTATCACATTTACAAGACTTATATTATAAAAGACTAACTGATAAAGGCTATGATTTAGAACGAGGCATTAAAGGTTGTGATAATAAACACATTAAAAGAAAGGAATATAAAAAATTACTAAAAAACTTAATCAAGAATTACATGTTAAAAATGATAGATTTGATAAAGCAATGAATGAACGAAAACAATTAAACAAACACATATTATTGATAACGAATTTGCTAAGGTTAAAAAGATACTTTTGAAAGTATGAATAATGTAATTAAAGAATCTAAAAAGTAACGAAATTACAGCCTAAACTACAAACAATATTCAATGAAGTTGATAGTTATGCTAATAGTTATAAATCATTAGAAAAAGAAAATCAAAAATATAAGAAAGAAGTTAGTAAACTTGAAATCGAAAATAAAGAACTAAAAGATGAAAATAGAAATTTCATTTATAGATGAAATGAACTCTTTCAATTATTAAAGAAGTTCTTATTATAATCTAAGGGTGCTAGAAAATCTAGGTCTATATCAATGATTTCAACAAAATTGTCTCTTTTGATATGATGTTTCTTATCCATAATATAGCTATGGTAAATAAATTCGTGTTTCTTATAGTAGTCAAAGTTGTTGATATTGACTGGCTTTAGATGTTCCGAATTGTATTTTGTTCCAACTTTTGTAACTATTGTAATTTACTTCGATATTACAATAGAAAGAATCATTTTCAAAAATAGAATCTACTACTTGATTTTTAACGTCTTTTGAAACATCAACTTTCGGATTGATAAGTCTTAGATTTTCTCTAACATAATCTTTTGAAAGATTTAAAGAAAATGAACCAGAAGAAACTAAGAATTCACGACAAGATTCATCGGTTAATACTTAGGTGGCAATTGTATCTTTTAAAAATTTCTTTTCTTTTTTCCTTCGAGTCCATCCGAGGTATATACTAAATGTCTTTTTTTGCTTTATCAAGCGATTCGACAAAAGATGTCAAAATATTTTCCATAGTCCATTTTCTTCAATGAAAGTTTTCAATTTGCATATACTGATAGAAAAGGGGGGTAAAAATATGAGCAAATTGTATGAGAAATACTTGAAGTTAAAAATGGAAGATAAGGATAAGTTATATTTGTTTCCATGTGGGAATTTTTATATTTTTCTGAATGAGGATGCGGAAAAAATTAATCGCTATGCTGTATTAAAAATAACAAACTTTGCTCAAGGTGTCGTTAAATGTGGATTTCCAAGAACGAGTTTAGACAATTACTTAAGAGTATTTCAAACAAATGAGCTTCCAGTAGTTGTTGTTGAAGAGCAAGAGCAAGAGCTAAAAAAAGAAGAAGAAAAATTAAAAAAAATGGTCAAAAAATTGAAATCAATAGATTTAAACAAAACCACGCCAATGATGGCCTTAGAAATTTTAGAAAAGCTTCAAAAAATTTTAGAGGAATAAATAGAATATCATCTACATATATTTTTTTAGGTGATATTATGAATAAAAAAGAATTACTTGAATCCATTGCAAAACGTGGAAATGGGGAAATTTATCTTGGGATTGTTGGAGCTGTAAGAACTGGAAAAAGTACTTTTATAAAAAGATTTATTGAAAATTTAGTTGTTCCAAATATCACAGATGAATATGAAAGAAAACGTTGCTTAGATGAAATTCCTCAAAGTGCTAAAGGGAAAACCATCATGACAACAGAGCCAAAGTTTGTTCCATCGAGTGGAGCCAAATTAAAAGTAGATGATTTTGAAGCAGATATTAAACTAGTAGACTGTGTAGGGTTTGTTATTCCAAATGCATTAGGATATGTTGATGAAGAAGGAAATCCAAGAATGATTAAAACACCATGGTTTAGTGAATCCGTCCCTTTTGTAGAGGCCGCTGAAATAGGCACAGAGAAAGTAATACGCGATCATTCAACAATTGGTATTGTCGTAACAACAGATGGATCTTTTGGAGAATTAAAGAGGAATGACTATTTAGAAGCTGAAGAAAAGGTCATCAGCGAATTATTAGCTATAGGAAAACCATTTATCATAGTTTTAAATAGCAGTCATCCTGAAGCAACTGAAACGAGAGAAATAAAGGAAAATTTACAAACAACTTACAATGTACCAGTATTACCAATCAATGTAGAAAATATGGAAGAAAATGAAATCCTTGGTATTTTAAAAGAAGCCTTATATGAATTTCCAGTATTAGACATTGCCGTTGATATTCCAGAGTGGGTTCATGTTTTGCCAAACAGCCATGAAATTAAAAAACATTATTTAGACAAAATAAAAGAAAGTGTTACAAATGTCACGAAAGTAAGAGATGTGGAAGACATTATATCCCATTTTACAGATTCAGAGATTATTAATAAAGCCTATATCAGTAATTTAGATACATCGAATGGAATTGTAAGTCTTCGCTTAGAAAGTGATGATAGTCTATATCAAAGTGTTTTAAAAAGTTTAGTTGGTGATGCAGCTACTAGTAAAGCAGGATTATTAAAAGTATTTACAACTTATGCAGAAGGGAAAGAAGAATTAGATTCTATCAAAGAAGCATTAAAACAAACGAAAAGTACAGGATATGGAATTGTTTATCCAACTTTAAAAGATATGAAATTACAAACTCCAGAAATTATTAAACAAGGAAATCGTTATGGTGTAAAGTTACATGCTGTTGCTAGTAGCATTCATATGATGCGAGTAGACGTTGAAAGTACTTTTGAACCAATTATTGGATCAGAACTTCAAAGTAAAGAGTTAATTAATTATCTAATGAAAGATTATCAAACTGATCCATCCAGTATTTGGAAAAGTGAAATTTTTGGACGTAGTTTAGATGTTATTGTAAAAGAAGGAATTCAAGCAAAATTATCCATTATGCCTGAAAATACCCGTTATAAATTAAGTCAAACGGTGACCAAAATTGTAAACAAAGGGTCAAGTAATTTGATAGCATTTGTCATATAACTGTTAAAAAAAGCGAAAAAAAGGCTTTTTTTCTTGCAATTATACTAATTTTCTGATAATTTTAATGTGTAAGGATAAAACACCTTATATACGAAAGGGAGGATAGTATATGTCAAAACAAAATTTAATCGATTTTGTAGCAGAAGATGCTGGAATCAGCAAAGCAGAAGCAGGACGTGTTTTAGATTCAGTTTTAAAAGGAATTGAAAAAGGATTAAAAGAAGACAAAGAAGTTGCCTTTGTTGGATTTGGTAAATTTTCAGTAAAAACTCGTGAAGCTAGAGAAGGTATTAACCCAGCTACAAAAGAAAAAATTAAAATACCTGCTAAAAAAGCTGTTTCATTTAAAGCTGGTAAAAAATTAAAAGATTCTGTTCAATAGAATATGCCGAAAGAGAATGAAATTCTCTTTTTTTTTCAAAAAAAGTTGAAAGAATACCCTGTATAGGTATATAATAAAGCTGGTGGTGAAAAATTTGTGGTAAATTGTGTGAAATGTACAAGAAAAAAGCATCGTACAGAGGAAGAAAAGAAAAGCATAAATAAGCGCTTGAAAATCATCGAAGGGCAAGTACGTGGTATCAGTCAAATGATTGATGAAGACCGTTATTGTGATGAAGTTTTAATTCAAATTTCAGCAATTATGAAATCTTTAAAGAGTTTAGGGAATGAAATTCTAAAAAGTCATTTAGCTACCTGTGTGGTAGAAGATATTAAAAATGATAAACTAGATGTTATTGAAGATGTAGTAGATTTATTTGGTAGACTGAACTAAGTAGTTAAAATTCTTTTATTAAAGAGTAAAAAGGTTGTTTGAGGACTTTGTCCTATATTTGAAAGAGAGAGGTAGAAAATGAAAAAATTAATAGTAACATTTATTTTAATAGGTATAATGATATTACCTATAAATGTATTTGCAGAAGAAATAGAAAGTGTAAATTTAGATACGTTATTAACAGAAAAAGGTATAGAACATGATTTTAGTAATTATCAAGAAACCGATGATCAAGCAATTATATACTTATTTTATGGAAGTACATGTTCTTATTGTAAAAGTTTTATGGAATTTTTGAATAGTATTGTGGATGACTATGGAAAATACTTTAAAGTTGTTGCTTATGAAGTATGGGGTAACACTGCTAATTCCAAATTAATGGATCAAGTTGCAGACCTTTTAGATGAATCTGCCGATGGAGTTCCATTTATTGTAATTGGAGATCAAGTATTTACTGGTTATTCTAGTTCTTATGATAGTTCTATTAAAAGTGCGATTACATCATTATATAACAGTTCGGAACGTTATGATGTTTTGGAAGAATTAGAAAAAGCAGAAAATGCTACAACAAAAGGGACATCTAGTACGTCAGTAATCCTTTGGAATTTTGTTTTCACAGCCATTGCTACAGCAATTATTCTCGCTTTTAATCACAAACAAAATAAAAAAATGGAAGCGAAATTGCTTGATTTAGAAAGTAAAATAAGTAAAAGTGTTTCAAAAAAACAAAAAGCAGAAAAATAACCTAAGATAGATTCGATTTGAAATCTGTCTTTTTTCTTGTCATAAACTATGGAATTCGTTATAATGAATAGGAAAGGTGAGGGTCTTATGTCAATCATTTCATTATTACCAGCGGATAAATATATTGTCATAAATAAAACGATTTTAACGGAACAAGATCGAAAATATTTAGTTAGTTTCTATGAACCCATCATTGGCGCGTTTGCTGTGAGTCTTTACCTTACTTTATGGCGAGATTTAGATCGGTATTCTTTTGTAAGTATTGATTATACGCATCATCATTTAATGACTATATTAAAATCGAATTTAGAAAACATCAAATTAGCTCGTAAAACATTAGAAGCGATGGGTTTGTTAAGAACCTATTATGAAAATGCTGAGCCAAATAACTATGTATATGAATTATATTCTCCAATGAATCCGAAAGAATTTTTTCAAAATCCTATTTTTAATGTAGTCCTATATAATAACATCGGGGCTTTCGAATACGATTTATTAAAAAAAGAATATGGAATTATCAATTTCAATCTAAAAAATTATCAGGAAATTACAAGTCGCTTTGATGAAATATTTAAAACGAGTAGTACGGATGTTTCTTTTGAAGCAGTTGGTAGAGAAGTATTACCATTAAATATGCAAGACCAAATTGATTTTGATTTATTAGTATCTAGTTTACCAAAAGGATTCATAAATGAAAAAACATTAACCAAAAGAACAAAAGATTTGATTAATAATTTAGCCTTTGCTTATAATATTGATACCTTAAAAATGTGTGAAATCATTCGTCTTTCTATGAATGAAAAAGGTGGAATCGATAAAGAAAATTTACGTATTCAAA
The DNA here is from genome assembly GCA_964418205.1 of uncultured Muribaculaceae bacterium. Lineage (GTDB taxonomy): Bacteria > Bacillota_I > Bacilli_A > RF39 > UBA660 > Ventrenecus. The sequence goes on along the minus strand of CAYQKO010000032.1, from coordinate 4,758 downwards.
CCAGAAAATATTATCAGTATAATAACCAAGGAAAATTACCAACTTTAATCTATCGTGCTCAACCAGAATATTTAAAAAATCCAGCAGGTGATACTTCCAAAAAAGGAAGAATTATTGAAGTATTTGAAAATACTACGCCGTACGACTTTTTATGTTCAAAATATAAAACAGGGCTACCCACCAGTAGAGACTTAAAACTATTAGAATATTTATTAGTAGACATAGAACTGAAGCCAGCTGTTGTAAATGTTTTAATTGATTATGTTTTAAAAAAGAATAATAACAAATTAAATACAGCATTTGTTGAAACTATCGCGGGTCAATGGAAACGTCTTGGAATAGAAACTGCGAAAGATGCGATGGAGGTAGCAGAAAAAGAACATAAAAAATATACTACCAAATTTAATAAGGTATCTAGTAAACCAGTTTCAGAAGCTATGCCTGTATGGTTTGATGAACAAATAAAGAAGGAAAGCATGACGGAAGAAGAAGAACAGGAGTTAGAAAGTATGTTGAAGAAATATGGAGAATAGTGTTAGTTTTGATGAAAGAGATTTACATGATTATATTGATATTGAATATTACATGATTGATCGAGGGTATGAACTTACTTATAAAGAATATCTCTTAATGAAGGATATCAGTCAAAACTTTGGAGTTAAAACGATCCTTTACAATTATCAAGATATTGATAAAGGGAAAATACAGTTTTTAGTGAATTTTGTTTTTGAAACACCGAAAAGGGAAGAATTTTATTGTTGGACGAGAGTGTTAAAAGAGGATCCAATGAAGGTAAGACATCGTGATTTTTCCTTTAATGCAGAGGAAATTGAAACGTTTTTTGATTTTGAAAATTATTTACAGGAAAGAAAATATATCTTAAATTGTACAGAAAATGCTTTGTTACAAGTAAAAGCTCATAGACTTCATGTGCTAAGATGTAAGTTAGATTTATCTAGGAAAGAAGATTCTTTCTTGAATCAAACAGCAGGAAGATTGTATTTTAGTTTTCCAAATAATCAAAATATTGATACGAGAATCATGTACTCGAAAGAAAATGTATTAGAACGTAAAAGGAATGAGAAAATATGAATTTTAAAAAAGATTATCAAGCTTTAACAAAAAACTATGAAGCAGCGATGGAAAACCCTAAATTTGCTAACCTAGTAAAAAAGTTAAATCTAACAGAAGAAGAAGCCAAAACCAGAACCATGAAACTTTTAGATATTTTAGAAGAACTAGAACATTGTAGTAAATGTAAAGGATTATATCAATGTCAGAATGCTTTAAAAGGGCATGTAGCTATGTTGGAAAAGAAGGAAACTGAAATTTACTTTACATATATTCCGTGTAAATATAAACGTAAAGAAGTAGAGCTGAAAAGCCAAAAAATGAGTGAAGAAAAAATCAACGAGCATGCTAGAATGAAAGACATTGATGTAAAAGACAAGAATAGAGTAAACGTTATTAAATGGTTAGATAACTTTTATGAACAATTTGATTTTTCAAAAAAACTAAAAGGGCTATACTTACATGGAAATTTTGGATGTGGCAAGACATTTTTAATAAGTGCCTTACTTCATGAATTGGAAGAAAAGAAAAATGTCACAACCGAAATCATTTATTTTCCTGAAATATTACGAACATTAAAATCCGATTGGGAACTATACGATATACGTATGAAAAGATATCAAACGATTGACATATTGTGTATTGATGATATTGGAGCTGAAAAAGTGAGCGAATGGGGAAGAGACGAAGTTTTAGGTACCATTCTTCAATCTCGTATGAATGCTAACTTAACCACCTTTTTTACTTCCAATTTAACATTAAAAGAATTAGAAAGACATTTTCTTTTAAACGAATCCAGTGAAGAAAAAGTGAAATCACGTCGCATTATGGAAAGAATAAAACAATTGTCCCAAGACTTAGAACTAATAAGTGAAAATCGAAGAAGCTAACCACCTTCTTTTTTTCATTCACTTTCCATTTTATGCAAAGCATTGAAAATAGCATTCCC
>CAYQKO010000032.1:0-2638 GCA_964418205.1 uncultured Muribaculaceae bacterium | reverse complement strand
AGGGAACATAAAAACCTCCTTTCCTTACAAAATAGGATAAGTTCCCAATATTCATGCTTTACATATACTACCTTAGAGGTGGATTTTGTGCAAAAAAAGTGTAATGAAATGAAATTGGGAGAAGTAGGAATTGTCAAAGAAATAAATCTGGAAGAACCTAAATATTTTAAGGTGATTCATCTGGGTTTGAGTAAAAATAGTCAAATCAAATGTGTATTTAAAAGTCCATTAAAAGATCCTATTGCATATCAAGTGAAAGGCTGTACTTTCGCCTTAAGAGAAAGGGATGCCAAAAACATCATGGTGGAAGTATGAAAAAGAAAAAAGCTTGTTTTATAGGAAATCCAAATGTTGGAAAATCATCTATTTTTAACATTTTAACAAATAAAAATCAACATACGGGTAATTGGACTGGTAAAACAGTCGCGAAGGAATATGGTGAATTCATTTATAAAGATACCTTATGGCAAGTAACAGACTTACCAGGAACTTATTCTTTGATTGGAGAAAGTGAAGAAGAAAAAATTGCTAGTGATCATGTCTTAAACAAGGATTATGACTTAGCTATTGTTATATTAGATGGCACCAATTTAGAACGAAGTATAACAATACTATTAGAGCTATTAGATGTGGAAAAAAATGTGATTGTTTGCTTAAATTTAATGGATGAAGTAGAGAAAAGAAACATTAAAATAAATACGAAAAAATTAGAAGAAAAATTAGGTATACCAGTAATAGAAACAAATGCAAAACAAAGAGTTGGTTTACAGAAGTTGTGTGATGCGATGAACAATTATGAAAGCAAAAAATACAATCCCATAAAGATAAAACATCAAAAAAAGATTACACATTATTTTGAAAGAGCAAGTCTCTACGTAGAAAATCCAATTTTATATTTCATAGCCAATAAAAAAATAAACAACGAAAAATTTGCTCAAGAACTTCGTTTTTATAAAAAATATATAACTAGAATAGAGTTATTAGAAAGTTACCATGCCTTTCAAAAAGATTTTTTACAAGATATCATAAATAGAGAAGAAGAAAAAGAAAAAAAAGAAGATAAGTTTTGGAATCAAATATTAACCAATCCATGGAGTGGGTATCCCATTATGTTATGTATTTTATTTCTAATTCTATGGCTAACGATTTATTTATCTAATATTCCATCCGATATACTATTTCAAATTTTAAAATATATGGAACCATTTTTATATAACTTTTTTTCCTTTTTGCCTACTTATCTTTTACATCCTCTCATTTATGGAGGATATAGAACACTTTATTGGGTAGTATCGGTAATGCTACCTCCTATGTTAATTTTCTTTCCTTTATTTTCTTATTTAGAAGATTACGGCTTATTTCCAAGAATCGCTTTTAATTTAGATAAACCCTTTGCAAAATGTGGCTCTTGTGGAAAACAAAGTTTAACTATGTGCATGGGATTAGGCTGTAATGCTGTAGGGGTCACTTCAACTAGAATTATGGAAAGTAAGAAAATGCGTATACTTTCCATATTAACCAATGTTTTTATGCCATGTAATGGTCGTTTTCCTGCTATGATATGTATGATAAGTATGTTTTTTATAACTGATACAAGTATATGGGGAAGTATGACAGCATCTATCCTATTATTGCTATTCATTTTATTAGGAATTTTTTTAACATTTTTCATTACGAAATTATTAAGTATATTCTTATTAAAAGAAGAAAAACCAATGTTTATTTTAGAATTACCATCTTTTCGGAGACCTAAACTTTTTCATACTATCTGGCATTCTTGGAAAGAAAGAGCTATACCAGTATTAAAAAGAGCTTTAGTAGTATCCTTTCCAGCCGGAATACTCATTTATATCTTAGCAAATGTTTCGCTAGGAAACATTACCATTTTAAACTTCATGGAAAACATATTCAATCCCATTGGAGTTCTATTAGGAGTAGATGGGGTAATTTTGATTAGTTTCTTGCTAGGAATGCCCGCGAATGAAATTGTCATACCAATATTATTGTTATGTTATTCGAATAGTAGTTTTTTAATAGAATATGAATCATTAGAAAGTTTAAAACAAATCTTAATATTAAATGGATGGAGTACATTAACAGCCATAAATTTCTTAATTTTATGTCTATGCCATTTTCCATGTGCAACAACATTATTAACTATTAAAAAAGAAACAAATAGTCTATTTTATACAGTATTAGCTTTTCTAATTCCAACAGTCACTGGAATAGCCTTGTGTTTCATAATAAATCATTTATAGTGAAAAGAATTCCTTTTCATTTTTTCTTTGCATAGCAGTATTTTTATGATAGAATTTACTTAAGCCGATTTAGTACAGTGGCAGTACAGATGCGTGGTAAGCATCAGAGGACAGTTCAACTCTGTCAACCGGCACCAGAGTGAAATACGCTCAAACTTTTCGTTTGAGAGTAATAAATTGGGGGCTGTCTAAAAATTAAATAATTTAATTTTTGGAATAGCCTTTTATTGCAATTACCAATAAGGCAAGGAGTAATAAAATGATAGCAATAGGGAGGAGAACTGTAATAATAAAAGTTCTTTTCTTCATTGTATCCCTCCTTTCCTTCTTAAGATTGGAGGACGACACTCATATCAAATGTTCTTACAAAAATTATGTAC
>CAYQKO010000031.1:0-11833 GCA_964418205.1 uncultured Muribaculaceae bacterium | reverse complement strand
TATTATAAAAATTCCTTTAATTCATTATTATTTTTATGCTCGATTTCAATTATATTTTTAATACATTTTACAAGTTTTTTATCCTGATTATTATAATGATTTAATAATTCCTGCAACTGTATTAAGCCTTTATTTGTACCTTCCATCATTAATTTTGCAATTTTACTATCACTTTTATCCATAAAAGTTTTGACTCCAACCATAACTTCACTATTAATCTTCACAAATGCTCCTAGTTCTTGATCAACAACTTTATATTTCTTGCATAATTTTGATAAATCTTTTTTTAATTTTTCATATTCGTTTTGTTGACGTTTTATTAATTTCTTCAAGTCCTTTCCACGTATATGATCCTTAATTGCATCAATTCCAACTAAGCCCATATCAACATTTTGATAAAGTTTTAGCACGATTTCTTTTTCTTCCATATGTCTCACCATCATTATGATGTCAAAATTACAAAAAATTATACAAAAAAGAAGTGTTTTTTACACCTCTTGTACTACAGCTATAATCATAGGTTTACTTTCCGTTTGCTCATAAAGATAATTGCTTAAATCCGAACGAATTTCGGTTTTTATTTTATTATAATCAACTTTTCCATCCACAATATTTCGCATAATAACATCTTCACTTATAGACTTGATACCTTGAATAATATCCTTAGAATCGCGAACATAAATAAATCCTTTCGTAGTAATTTCTGGACCAACAAGTAAAACTTTATCTTTACGACTTAATGTAGCTGTTACTAAAACAATTCCATTTTCACTTAACATCTCACGATCTTTAATAACAAGCTCTCCAATATCATCACTACTCTTACCATCAATTAAAACATCTTTCATTTTTATATGATCTATTTTATCACTAGCCACTCCATCTACAAATTCTACAACATCGCCATTTTGTTTTAAAAATATATTTGATGCTGGAATACCTAAAGCATTTGCCAAATTCGCATTATTTACCAAATAACGATAGTCTCCTTTTACAGGCATATAATATTTTGGATTCAATAATTTAATCATCAACATTAAATCTTCTTGTGAAGCATGATGTAAAATATTATGATCTTTTGGCAAATTAATAATTTTGCACCCAGCCATGGCCAAATCATTTTCTAATTTTACAATAACTTTCTCATTCGAATCATAACGTGGTTCTGCAAAAACTACGGAATCACCTTTTCTTAATGAAATAAATTTGTCATATCCATTCACAATTTTATTTATTGCTGCATAAGCATTAGACTTATCATCACAAATAAGCAAAATTGTATGATTATCATTAATATTAGATAAATCACCAATCAAATCTTCCTGATAATTTAAATAGCCATTCTCATGAGCAAAGCGAATAAAATTTTGCAATTTCTTCCCCATAATCACAATTTTACGATGACTATTTTTTGCTCCATCAAAAATATCTTGAATAGTATATAAATGAGTTGGTAAAACACTAAAGAAAATACGATTCTCACATTTATTAATCACATCTGCGAAAAAATTAGCCAACCTATGGGAAGGCGAAGTATGTCCAGTTCTTTCAGAAAAAACAGATTCTGAAAGTAAACATAGAACTCCTTGTTTTCCAACATATGCAATCTTCCCTAAATCCATGTCATAGGAATCTTTCATCAGTGGATCTATAATAAAATCTCCCGTATAACAAATAGCTCCATGACTTGTATTAATACAGTACATAACAGACCCAGGTACGCTATGGCTAACTGGCATAGGAAAGATGGAAACACGTCCAAAACTCAATTTTTTATTTGGTTTAATTTCAACAATACTTTCTTCCTTCACCCCTAAATCCATTAACACAAATTTCGTATAATGCGTTGCATAAAATTTTATTCCTGGAATCGTTCTTGCTAAATCTACGGCCGCCCCCATATTTTCATAATGTCCATGCGTTATAAAAACACCTTGTATTTTTTTCTTATTTTTTATTAGATAATCATAATCTGGAATAACATAATCAATACCGTACATAAAACTATCCGCATACTTTACACCACAGTCAAACACAAATATTTCATCATTAATTTCAACAACATAAGTGTTTTTTCCCATTTCATCTAATCCGCCCAAACCAAAAATTCTTACTTTTTCCATAAATAATACATCTCCGTTTCTATTTTTTCTTTTAATAAATATTCGTTTCGTTCAAACTGAAACCAAAAAAGAAAGTTTTTTTTGTTCGTGAGAGTATTATATCAAAATAAATTTCATTTGTAAATATTACCTGGATTCGCTAATAAGGTCCGTCAAATCGACTATATTTAAGCCATTAAAATGAATTTGATTTAATAAAAATTTCAAATTACTAACCTCCAAACCATCTTGAAGATAAATAATATCCCCTGAACTAATATTTTTGTAGGTGCTAGCCAAATTACTCCTATTGATACTTAAAGACTCCTCAATCAATGTCTTCTTTCGCTTTACGCAAAAATCTTGATATCCTCCCGTAATTAGACATAAAGAATGATTGATATTTTTATTTTTTAAATGCTTTTCAACTTCATCGTAATGTTCAAAGTCATGATTTATCTTCGTTCCATGAGTATATTCATAATTCATATTTTCTTTGGTAATAAGAACATTATAAACGATACCCATTTCTTCTAAATAAGTAATTAAATTTTCATCACTAACAATCAACGAAATTGCATTTTTTAAAGAATTTCCTTTACGAATGATTTTATCCTCATTCCCACTAAGTGAAACAGAAGGCACAACTTCATTATAAACCAAACTGCTCTCTACAAAATACCCATAATGTTGCATATTACGAAAACTCTTATCCACATCAACTTCCTTGCCTACCAATCCAGGAATAATATAATTATCCGTAATTGTAGCATTCACAGATTCCACTATGTAATCATCTTTCAAAGCCTCAATAGAAACATACAAAGGATCCTTACTTTGCATAAACTTTGCAATTTTCTCCGTATAAAAAAAACTAAAACATAAAATAGATAATATTCCAAAAACCTTTAAATATTTATTCATTGAAAATCACCTAATAAAGTTTATGTCATAGAAAAAAATTTTAATCTTCTTTTTTTTCATCATTTTTCTTAACACTGCTTACAAAAGCAATGTTTTCTACAATAATTTCTGTAATAAACTGCTTTTCTTCCGTTTCATTTACATAACTACGAACTTGAATTCGACCACGAACACAAACAATATCACCTTTTTTACAGTATTCAGCAGTTCTTTCGGCAATTCCGTTCCATAGTACACAACGTAAAAAATCTGTTTCATAAATACCATCTTGATTTTTATATGTTCTAGGCACTGCTAAAGAAACCACGGTTCGTTTCGAATTTTGCTCGGTTACAACAATCTCAGGATCGCCGACAAGTCTACCAATTAAAATAACATGGTTCATAAAAAACCTCCTTTCAAAACGTATTTAAACACAAGATTTTGACCTCATCAAATCGCCAATTTTCAAAATTGGTAGTAAAAAAGAGTGCTAATTTTGAAAATTAGTATACTAATTTTGAAAATTGGCAAAAAAAATACTACCAAAATTCAAAATTGGTAATATTTTCAAACTTTACACATTTACATGTAAATTTACAGTTGTTCCTGCAGCAAACGATTCAATTCCACCGCATATTCCATTGGCAATTCCTTTTTAAAATCTTCCACAAACCCAAGTAAAAATAATTCCTTTGCTCGATTTTCACTCAAACCTTTACTTTCTAAATAAAATAGTTTTTCTTGAGAAACCTTTGAAACAGTTGCTTCATGTTCTAAAGTACTAGAAGTATTTTCTACTATATTCTTTGGAAAAGTATCACTTTTACTAATACTATCCATTAATATAGTATCACACTTTACAGATGCGATACTATGAGTAGCATTTTTAGTAATATGAGTAGTCCCACGATAGTTACTAACTCCACCATTTATAGCAATAGATTTATTCACAATATTACTTTTTGTATGACGACCAATATGAATCATTTTAGCTCCAGCATCTAAAACTTGGCCCTTTTTTGCATAAGCAATACTAATACAATTGCCACTAGAATAATCCCCCTTTAAAATAACAGATGGATACTTCATTGTCACACCACTACCAACATTACCATCCACCCATTCCATTAAGCCACCTTCTTCAACAATAGCTCTTTTGGTAACTAAATTATAAACATCATTACTCCAATTTTGAATCGTGCTATAACGACACTTCGCATTTTTTCCAACAAAAATCTCTACCACACCAGCATGTAAAGAACTTTTGGCATAACTACGTGCCGTGCAACCTTCAATATAAGAAAGTTCAGACCCTTCATCCACAATAATTAAAGTACGTTCAAACTGTCCCAGACTTTCCGTATCAATACGAAAGTAACTTTGTAAAGGGCGATCCAATTTTGTATAAGGTGGAATATATATAAATGAGCCTCCACTCCATACCGCACCATTTAAAGCCGTATATTTATTTTCATCATATTTAACTAACGTATTAAAATACTTCTGAAATAATTCAGGATATTTTTTTAAAGCCTCATCCGTACTCATAAACAGAATATCTTTATCCGTAATATTATGATGATATACAACTTCACTTTCTAACTGATTTGAAACACCATCTAAATACTTTTCCTCCGCATCTACCACCCCTAATTTACAAAAAGTTTGATACGTTTCTTGATTCACTTCTTTCCAATCCTTTTTTAACTCTTCCGTTTTTTTATAATATAAAATATCATCAAAAGAAAATTCCAAACTAGGTCCAAAAGTCGGATTTTCTAACTCTAGAAAGGCTTTATAGGATTGCAATCGAAAATCTCTCATCCACTCAGGTTCGTTCTTTTTCTTTGATAAATCTATAATAAATTGTTCATTTAATTGCTCTTTCATAAGTCACCACAAAGTTATTATAAGATTTTTAAAATTCAAAGTAAACATCTTTTCAATCATTTTTTTTCATGTTATAATACCCCTAGAATAGGTGATACTAGTGATGGAGAATATTATGAGAGAAAATACCCTTTACTTAAATACATGGTTAGACTACAACCCATCCTTGAAAGAAAACTTAAGTTTAATAGGAAACGAGCTTATTTATAAGGAGAATAATATCGAAAACAAAATAGATATTAGTAACTTCTATTTACCTGAAATGCTTTATAATGAAAGTTTTCGTCAAAAAATATCGCAGGAAAATGAACTTACAGCCTTAGATCTATTTGAAATAATTGAGTGCTACGTCAAAACCAATGAAATCTTAGAAGCAAGACAAAAAGAATTAGCCAACTCCCCTACCATTGAAGAAATCAAAGTAGTTAACAAAAATAATGAAGAATTCATTGCAATCATTGACAATGAACAACATAAGTATCGCTTTGATACAAAGGAACCAGAAAGAATGATAAATATTTATAATGAATTAAAAGAAAAAAAACAAAAAGTAACTTTAAAAGAGTTTGGAAGTGTGATAAAAAATGGTGAGTGAAGCAAAATTTAAAGAAATTTTATTAAATGGTCCTAAGACACCTCTAGAAAAAAAAGCTTATGACGATTATGAACATTATTTAATTACAACAAAAAAACAAGACCCTTATACTCCTCAAGGAATGAAAGACAATATTACCTATTTTATAGAATGCGCGATTGCGAATAAATTATTTAAAACTCAAGAAGCTGAAACACTAGCTACAGAATTATTAAATAAAATAAATAAAATTATCCCAATGAATGTTTTAAGAAACCAAAAGAAACAGCAAGAAGGCCGTCGATTAATAAGACAAAAAAATAACCAACAAGCAAGAGCTGGTTTTACCAACTCTATCATTGTTCTGTATGTCGTATTAAACTTAGGTTTATTCCTAGCCTGTTTATTATTACTAGTTTAAAAAATACTTTTTTCGAAAGTATCTTTTTTCATTTGAGATGATTTGCAATTTTCTCCTAAACAAATTAGAATGACCTCGGCTGAGAAAAAAATCATTATTCAGAATGATAAAACCACTCTTCTCAGAAGAAGTTTCATGCAAGTAAAAAACTTAATAACCTTTTTTAAAAACAAACAAAAGGGAAGAGTCTAAAATTAGAAAACATTTCATTGTAATGAACATAGCAAACAAGAAAGGAAACAAAAAAAATTAGAAACGATCTCAAATCTATTTGAGAACAATGAAATTAGAAGTATTTGGGATAGTGAAAAAGAAGATTATTATTTTAGTGTAGTAGATGTAATATCTGCTCTAACAGATAGTAAAAATCCTAATGATTATTGGTACAAATTTAAAAAAAGAATGACAGAAGAAGAAAAAAGTGAGTTATCGACAAAATGTCGACAACTGAAAATGAAATCTACAGATGGAAAGTTTTTATTGTCATTTACACAGATTTATTTACAGACTCAAAACCTTTATTTTTCTATTTCAAAAGTACAATTGCAAGTAAAACTCCAAGTACACAAGTTAAAATCGTTAGAATCATACTCTGTGTAAACCCAGCCTTTGGTAAATTGCGAGTGAACTTAAGAACATTTGATTTTTCAACAGAAAAATGCTGAGTTTTTACTTTTTCATCCATTTCATAGTATTTTTCTTCTGCTTTCATTTCATTATTATTCAGTAAAACACCAGTACTAGCTTTTTCAACTACAACTTGAATTTCATTTTCATAATGCACTAAAAGCAAATACAAATCTTCCGTTAAATAATCTCGATACTTCATTAATTTAAATAAAAATCCATAATACAAATTCATTTGCTGTTCTTCTTCTTTTGAATACTCTTTTTCATTATGCAAAAGACTTAAAAACTGTCTTTCTGATAAAAAAATAATTGTTTCTTTCCCTACTGTTTCTGAATAAGACATTTCATTTTGAAAATCTTCACTAACCTCTTGTACATTATAAGATGATGTTAAATGCACATATTTTTTTACTTCTTCCCTTTGATTTTGAAACTCACCCATCGAAATATCTTTCATTTTAGGGTTCAATCCCCTTAACGTATCGAAAGCTTTTTCTTCTTTAAAAAGATTCTTTTTCCCAAACACTTCCACTTGTAAAAAAGAAAACAATTCAGAAGAATCAAAATCATGACAAGCGTTCATAGAATTACTACCAAATTGAAAAATACTTTGTAATTTTACTTTCTCTAAATCTATTACTTGATTTTGATAGTATACTTTATTATTTTCAACAACAATATCCGAGAACTTTCCAAATTCACTTTGTAATCTTCTAAAATAAAAATCATTGGATTCCATTATTACACCCTCATATCTTATAACAAGTATAACACAGGAAATTTTTTTTGAATATACTTTAACAACATTTCATACAATGAGATATGGAGGTCAAAGAAATGGAAATATTAAAAGTCTCATCAAAATCCAATCCAAGTAAAGTCGCTGGTGCCATTGCAAACATCTATCGTGAACAACAGGAAGTAGAAATTCAAACAATAGGTGCAGGTAGTCTAAACCAAGCCATTAAAGCCATTGCTATAGCGAGAGGTTTTGTCGCACCCAGTGGAGATAATTTAGTTGTAATACCAGCCTTTAATGATGTTGTGATAAATGGAGAAAATAAAACAGCGATGAAATTAGTAGTAACGAAAAAACTGCTCTAATGGAACAGTTTTTATTGTTGTAATTGTATTAGTGATTATTGCTTCCTATAGTATCAATGAAATGGAAAAAAGCATATTACTTTAAGTATTTATAATTAATTCTAACCCTACTTCGTCGAAAAATAAATCTTTTAGCTTCTTAAGTTTTTCTTCATCACACATTTCTACTTTTACTGAAACCTTGTTTTCAGATGGTAAAAAAGATGGATTCTTTACTTTTGTGATTCCTAAGTTGTTTAAAAGCATATTTAATCGATTAAATACTTCCACCATATTCGCATTTCGATTTAAAGTAATTTCATAACCTATTGCATCTTTAAGAGTATTGATATCTTCTAAATACCTCAATCCTATTTCATAAGTAACAAAAGATAGAACAATCATTCCATTTTTTAAACTTATCTTATAAGGTTTATTTTTTTTCTCTTGAAAAAATGCATCAATATAGTGAATTACAGTGTTTTGATCCATTTTTTCTTTGTGAAATACACGATTTGCTTTGATTTCTTTTTTAGGAGTTAATACAAGCTCCACCTCATAACCAATTTTCTTTTTTATTTCTTCTGTATCCACATTACTATCAAAAACTTTTACTCGGAATTTATCTTCCATAGGCAAATAAGATATTTTGTCTACATTATCCATACCAAGCATCTCTTTTATAACTGCTTCACAAGCAAAATTATTTACATTATCATTTCGTTCTACTTGAAATCCTGTTTCCTCATAAAACTTTGTACACAAAGCATAAAAATTCGAATCAACCGTTCTAGGAAAGTCAAATGTGACAACGATTCTCTTTTCTGGACGATAGAAACTAATTTTTTTATAAGGATAATCCTGAATCATAGAAATAAGTTTTTCCTCTAACTCTTGATTGGTAATTTCTTTATTTAGACTATTTTCTATTTCCGTTTCCTCACAAATTTTAAAAAGAAAATACCGATGATTATCTTGTGTAAAATAAATAGAATCCATTAACATTTTTGTAAATGTCATAATATCTTCTTCCCTCGGCTCTTTTCCATAATATATATATGCTAAATCCTCTTTTGTAAAAAGTTTATTTGCATAATGATCCTTTATAAAGGTATAAAAGGCTTTCATATCTCCATTTTCTGAGAATAAATACTCCAATTTTTTATCAATCTGCTTTCTTGGATTCTTGATTTTTATATCTAACACTTCTAAAATATCTGGAGCATAGATAGCACAATTGAATTCTGTGGTAATTTCTTTCGCAAAAGATTCTATTGTCTTTTTATCCCCATGTCCTAAGATAATGCTACGAGGATGTAACATAGATAATACATTTTTGATTTCTTGCTTGTCGGCATGCGCAGATAACCCTACCATATCAATGTCACACTTTACCGAATGAACTTGTCCTTGTAATTTTAATTTACGTTTTGTTTTTTCTTCCTCTAAAAGATTCAAAAGTAAACGCCCATTGGATTCTTCATCTTGATAACCGGTTAAGATAATCCCATTCTTTTCTTCTTCTACCATATAGGAAGCATAATATTCACTTCTTCCTCCAATTAACATTCCAGAGGACGCGACAACAATACATGGAGTTGCATCTTCTACAATTTTTTTTCTCATTTCATCATCTGTTACTTTTTGAACATGTTCATCATAAAAGATATGTTTTTCCCTTAAAATTTTTTTCCCTAAACTAGGTTTCAAATATAAGGGATTATTCTCAAATACGGTATTAATATTTTGAACCATCCCATCCACATAGATTGGTACATTTGATAGTTGTTGTTTTGCCACTTCTTTCTTTAAAATTAATATAACTTCTTGACTTCTACCTAACGCAAAGACGGGGATAAGCACCTTCCCTTGATTCTCTAGTATTTCACTTACTTTCTTTACGAGTCGAATCTCTTCTGCCTGTCGGTTCGAATGTAATTTATCCCCATAAGTTGTTTCTGAAATTACTACGTCTGGTCTTAATCTTGGAATAGACATTCCATTTATGGTATGAGCATTTGTAAGAGAAAAATCACCTGTATAAAAAACAGTACCCTCTTTTGTTTTTAAGTAAGCACATGCAGCTCCCCCAATATGACCAGCCATGTAAAATTCTAACTGAATGTCCTCCTGAATCTTTATTTCCTTTTGAAAAGGCACTACTACCACTCGATTCAACATATTTAAAACGTCTTCTTCACTAAACATAGGTATTTCGCCTTCATTATAATTCATAATTTTAAGAGAATCATACAAAAGAACTCGAGCCAAATCAAGAGTCATCCCAGTCATGTAAATGGGTGCATTCGGATACTCTTTCGATATAATGGGAAGGGCTCCAATATGATCCATATGAGCATGACTTACAACAATTGCATCTATCCCGTGAAGTTGTTCCAGAATACTAAAATCTGGTAATCTATCTTTATTCTTATTTTGGCGAATTCCACAATCAAGAAGAATATTCTTATTACAAAGATTTAGTAATATGGAACTAGCACCAACTTCATTTGCTCCACCTAAATATACTACTTTCATAAAACATCCTTTCCATTATTTAAAAATTCTAACTTATTCTTTATAAGACAATGTAGATTCCCAACGAGCATACATACCACATGGTAAAACTAGATTACTATCTTTCATACCAAGACCGAGTTCATCACTAGAAACAAAACCAGAATATTTTTGATTCACTGTTATATTTAAAATATTTTCTAAAATTGTTTTCGATAATCCCGTACTATAAGCATTGATTAAAAAAAGAACTGGCTTATCACTCAAAATTTCAACACAATCTACTACTAAAGAATATAAATCTTTTTCAATATTCCAAACTTCACTTTTACTTCCTCTCCCAAAACTAGGAGGATCCATTAAAATAATATCATACTTATTTCCACGCCGAATTTCTCTTTTGACAAACTTCACAACATCATCTACTAAAAATCGAATATCTTTATCTTCTAAATGATTTAATCGTACATTTTCCTTTGCCCAATCAATCATACCTCTAGAAGAATCTACATGAACAACACTGGCTCCTTCTTTTAAAGCCGCAATACTAGCAGCTCCCGTATATGCAAATAAATTCAAAACTTTCAATGGACGATGGCTCTCTTTCATCTTTTCGCGAATCAAATTCCAATTATAAGCTTGTTCTGGAAAAAGACCTGTATGCTTAAACCCCATTAACTTAAGACCAAACGTTAAATCACGATAGTGGATAGTCCATGAATTTTGTAAGTTCTCATTTACAATATGCCAAGCACCACCCCCACTAGAACTTCGTTCATAAGTCGCGTCTATCTTATATTTTTCACTTGTTTGATTCTCCGTCCATAGTATTTGTGGGTCTGGCCTTAACAAAACAACACCATTCCAACTCTCAAGCTTTTTTCCCCTAGCCATATCTAAAATTTGATATTCCTTAAAATCTTTTACACACTTCATTTCAATTTTCCCCGTGTCAAATTTAAAATCATTGCTTCATAAAGTTCAAAAATACCTTCGATTAACACATAAAATCCCCAAATTAATATACGAACATCTTCACTATAATCCAGATGAATACTAACAAAAATACTAGTAAAGAAAAACAAAAGCAAACTTGTCACAAAAATAAGCCACATTTTACTCTTTCGATCGTGATAATAATCTGCCTTTTTTAATTTAATCAAACACCAAATCAAAGTCCATATAAGAATTAGAAAAGCAAAGTATTTAGGTGTTTCTAGTATCTTAGTAAACAAGGCTATACCTCCTAGAATAAGACTTACAAAACCTAAAAACAAATCAGAATACTCTTGATCCTTTCGATGAAAAAAGAACATACCAAAATGAACAACACTATAAAGAAAATAAAACAAAGGCACCAGATAAAGAAACGGAATACTACACCACTCATTTAAACTAAGCAAAAAATAACCAAATAACACTATCAAAAAAGAGCCAACAATATTTTCCAAAAACTTTTCTTTTTTCATACTTATCACCACTTCTAAGATAATTATACAAGACGAAACATAAAACTTCAACAAAAAGAAAGTAGGAAATGGTCTTGAAAAAACGTGCAGTAAAACAAACTTTGCATATGAAAATAGCTTTTACTTTGAGAATTAAGTTTAATTATTTTATGCAAGAAATGCATATAATACGTCTTTATAAGGCAAAAAGTGGTGATTCCAGCCGTTATATGGAAATGAAAAAAGTGATTAGAGTTTATTC
>CAYQKO010000030.1:0-11955 GCA_964418205.1 uncultured Muribaculaceae bacterium | reverse complement strand
TCCACGTCCACCAGATTGTTTAATATACTTACCTTCACAATCAGCTGTTGCTTTAATTGTTTCACGGTAAGCTACTTGAGGACGACCAATATTTGCTTCCACATTGAATTCATCTTTCATTCTTCTAACTAAAACGTCTAAGTGTAATTCACCCATACCACTGATTACAGTTTGCCCTGTCTCAGGATCTGTTTTGTATTTAAATGTTGGATCTTCTTCTGCTAATTTTTGTAATGCTGTTCCTAATTTTTCTTGATCCGCTTTTGATTTTGGCTCAATTGCTTCATCAATCACTGGTAATGGAAATTCCATTCCTTTCATGATAACAGCATTTTTCTCATCACATAATGTATCAGCGGTTGTTGTATTTTTAAGTCCTACAGCAGCTGCAATTTCACCACAATAAACTTCAGAAATTTCTGTACGGTTATTTGCGTGCATTTGCAAAATACGACCGATTCTTTCTTTTTCACCTTTTGTACTATTTAAAATATATGAACCACTTGAAAGGTGTCCTGAATAAACACGGAAGAATGCTAAACGTCCAACAAATGGATCTGTCATAATTTTGAATGCTAAAGCTGTAAATGGTTCGGAATCACTTGGATGACGTAATACATCTTCACCAGTTTTCACATCTGTACATTCAATAGCTTCAACATCGGTTGGAGCTGGCATGTAATCTATAATAGCATCCAATAGTAATTTAATACCCTTATTCGATAAAGCATCTCCACATAACACTGGAAAGAATTTCACTTCAAGAGTCCCTTTACGAATAGCTTTTTTAATCTCTTCTACTGTAAGCTCTTCTCCATTTAAATATTTTTCCATGAGTTCATCATCATATTCCACAACAGTTTCAATCAAATCAGCACGTCTTTTTTCTGCTGTTTCTTTTAAATCTGTTGGAATTTCAATTTCTATCGAATTTTCTTCTTCTTTTCCATCATATTGATATGCTTTCATTTCAACTAAATCAATGATGCCATGAAAGTCACTTTCTGCACCAATTGGCCATTCAATTGCTTTTGCATTTGCCCCTAAACGTTTAGAAATGGATTCTAAACTATAAGCAAAATCTGCTCCCATTTTTCCCATTTTGTTACACATTATCATTCTTGGTACTTTAAAGTCATCTGCTTGACGCCATACCGTTTCTGTTTGAGGTTCAACACCTGCTTGTGCATCTAATAAGGCAACAGCTCCATCCAATACTCTTAAACTACGTGAAACTTCCACTGTAAAATCTACGTGGCCTGGAGTATCAATGATATTAAATCTATATCCTTTCCAGTGTGCAGTTGTTGCAGCACTAGTAATAGTGATACCTCTTTCCTTTTCTTGCTCCATCCAGTCCATTTGAGAAGCACCATCATGCGTTTCACCAATCTTATGAATTTTTCCTGTATGGAATAGAATTCTTTCTGTAGTTGTAGTTTTACCAGCATCAATATGAGCCATGATTCCAATATTTCTTACTTTATCAATTGTAACATCTCTTGCCATATTTTATTCTCCTACCATCTATAGTGAGCAAATGCTTTGTTTGCTTCAGCCATCTTGTGAGTATCCTCACGTTTTTTTACTGCTCCACCAGTTCCGTTAGCAGCATCGATAATTTCCATAGCTAATTTATAAGCCATTCCTTTACCGCTTCTATTTTTTGCATAATTAACAAGCCATCTTAATGCTAAAGCTTGAGCTCTATCATCACTTACTTCAACTGGAACTTGATAATTGCTTCCTCCAACACGACGAGATTTAACCTCTAATGCAGGAGTTATGTTATCTAAAGCTTCTTGATAAACTTCAATAGCAGGACGACCTGTTTTTTGTTCTACTGTATCAAAAGCTTCGTAAAGAATTTTTTGAGCCGTTCCTTTTTTACCATCTTGCATAATTTGATTAATTAACTTTGTAACTACTTTTGAGTTATATATGGAATCTGGTAAAACGTCTCTTTTTTCTGCTCTTCTTTTACGCATTTTTATTTCCTCCTTCTATTATTTTTTAGGTTTTTTTGTACCATATTTACTACGTCCTTGTTTACGATTTTGAACGCCTTGAGTATCAAGTGTTCCACGTACAATATGATAACGTACACCGATTAAGTCTTTTACACGTCCACCACGAACCAAAACAACGCTGTGTTCCTGTAGGTTGTGTCCTTCTCCTGGAATATAAGTATCTACTTCTCTTCCATTAGACAATCTTACACGTGCATATTTACGTAATGCAGAGTTTGGTTTCTTTGGGGTCTTTGTACCAACACGAGT
Organism: uncultured Muribaculaceae bacterium; assembly: GCA_964418205.1. Taxonomy (GTDB): domain Bacteria; phylum Bacillota_I; class Bacilli_A; order RF39; family UBA660; genus Ventrenecus. Next base: position 9,676 of record CAYQKO010000030.1, on the reverse strand, counting down.
ACAAACACCACGTTTTTGAGGACTTGTTGTATTTGTTTGTTTTCTTTCAAGTGTATTATATCCAACATTTAAAACTGGACTCTTACTCTTTCTTGTCTTCTTCCCTCTACCTTTTTTTACTAATTGATTAATAGTAGCCATAGCTTCTCCTTTCTATTTACACACATCCTGGTGTATCAAACATCTCTTTAAACAAGGTTCTACCTAAGTAAAACCTTCATTTAAAAATCATACCTATGATAGCATTTATCCTTTTTTTCGTCAAGCACTTTTTGTTACATGTTAAACCTTTTTTAAAACGTCACCTATTAATTTTTTAGAAATGTCACTTTTTATTAGACTTCTTGCGTAACTGACAATTAATAAAAATTTGTTATTCTTAATTATAGGTGAATTAAAAATATGAAGTATGAAAAATTAAAAAAGATGAAAGATGAAAAATTTAAAAGAGCAGTAGGAGTACCTAGAGTTTTATTTGAAATATTAGTGATGGTATTAGAGACACACTTTAAAGAAAAGCAAAGAAAAGGCGGACCTAAGCCTAAATTATGTATAGAAGATATTCTGGTAATGATATGAACTTATTATAGAGATTATCTTACATTTTTCAGTCTAGGAAATATGTTTGGGCTAGATGAATCCAATGCTTACAGATGGGTAACATGGACAGAATCAATCTTCTTTGTAGCCTTTTACTAAACGAAGATAGTGAACAACTTGTGGACGTAACAGAATGTGCAATACAAAGGCCTAAAGATAATGAAACCCAAAGAGAATATTACTCTGGAAAGAAGAAGAAACATACAATGAAAGCACAAATTATTATGAATGAAAAAGATAAAAAGATATTATCCGTATGTTTTGATAAAGGTAGTGTTCATGATTTTAACATTTTTAAAAATACTACAAAAGACCTACCTGAAACTTTGCACTTTCTTGCAGATAGTGGATATCAAGGCATATTAGACTATTTTAAAAATAGCATGACACCAAAAAAGAAATCAAAAAATAATCCACTTCTCGATGAAGATAAAGAATTAAATAAATTGATTTCTAGTATTAGAATATCAGTTGAACATGTGAATTGTCAATTGAAAATTTTTAGGATTTTATCGGAACGTTATAGAAGTCGCATTCATACATTCTATCCTCGATTTTTATTAATTTGTTCCTTTTATAATTTTTGCCTTTCATTAAGTAACGCAAGAAGTCTATTATAACTATTTCTCTAGCACTATATTTAGGTTTTCTTCCTTTTTTGTGTGAATGCTTTTCAGATATTTCTCTTTCAACTGTTTTAACCATTTCATTAAATATAACTCTACCTACACCTAATAATCTTACAAATTTTTGATGTCCTAATTTATTTAATCTTTCTTCCGAATATTGTTCTTTTCCCATTTTATCCCACAAAATAACCTTTATGGAGTAACTCAGGAAATTCGAATTGCTAGATAAGAACTTAAGTTACTCCATAAAGGCTACTTTCTAATTTCCTTTTTTCTTATCTGGCACTTTTATTCTATCACATTTTTAATTTCCGAACAACTCTAATATAAAAATAAAAATTAAAACTAATAAATCGCATAATTCATTATGGACTAATTCATTATAATTTTTACATAAATCCTCAATTGCAATTGGAATTTCAACAGAAGACAAAGGAATAAATCTTATTTTCTTTTCTCCCTTTTCATTTTCTTCTTCAATATAGTTTTGAGAATTTTTAAACTTACTACCATAACTAGAACCTGTATATTTATATAAATCTCTATGTAATTGTAGAATCGTATTTTGAATAATATCAATAAAATGATAATTCTCATAAATGAAAGATAACACATCTCTATAACCAGCAATTTCTTCTTCATTTCTATTCTTAGGTTCTAACTTTTGATTTACTATTTCACTGATTCTTTTATCAGTAGTATAAATACCTTCAATTTTATTTGATGAAGAAGTACTTTGAATTTTAGCAACTCTTAATAAAGTTTCTAAAGTATCTTTTTAGTATCTAACAAATAGGTTTGTTTCCCTTTATATTCATGAATTTTACTTATTAAATTAATAATATTCCTATTTGATATAATACTATTATATTCTTCCATGAAATGAAATTTTCTCAAATTGCATCATTTCTCTTTCATCTGCACCATCATATCATAAAAAGAGGCAATTAAAATATATGTGATGCAAATAAATTCACATTATTAACATGCGTAATATTGTAGTTTTTAAACAATCCACCCTGATATTCTTTCATACTAAACTTTCGACTTTTTCAAAGTAATGCGTATGGCTTTTTCAAAGTGACACCTTGACTTTTTCAAAGTTTAAATGTTACAATATAAAAGATAAGAAGGAATAATTATGATTAAACGAGAGATAGCAGAAACAATAAAAAATATAAACGAAACTTTTAAAGTATTAATAGTAACAGGCCCTAGACAAACAGGGAAAACAACTGTTTTAAAAGAATTAATGCCACCTGATATGGCTTATATAACCTTAGATGATGAGATTTTAAGAAATCAGGCAATCACAAATCCAAAAGGATTTCTAGAAGAACATCCAGGACGACTATTTATTGATGAAATACAATATGCTCCAGAATTATTTCCATATATTAAAATACAAGTAGACAAAAAAAATGAAACCGGAATGTATTGGTTAACTGGTTCTCAACAATTTCATTTAATGAAAAATGTATCGGAATCATTGGCTGGACGAGCAGGTATTATTAAATTAAATAGCTTTACGTATTCAGAACTAAAAGAGACACTTCCAAAACAAATCTTTGACCCAGACAATTATCAAAACCAAGAACCCATTGACATAAACAATTTATTTGAACATATATATAAAGGAGGTATGCCAGAACTAAATTTAAAGAAAAACATGAATAGAGAAATGTTTTTTGAATCTTACTTAAGTACTTATATTGAAAGAGATGTAAAAGCTCTTACACAAGTAGGTAATGAATATGCTTTTAGGCAATTTATGGTTGCTATTGCTACAAGAACTGGAGAACAACTAAACTACTCTAATATTTCGAAAGAAGTGGGAATAAGCGATGTAACAGTTAAAAAGTGGCTAAGTATTTTAATCACAAGTGGCTTGATTTATTTACTAGAACCTTACAAATCTTCTAAATTAAAAAGAATAACTCACATTCCTAAAATAATATTCATGGATACAGGACTATGTTCCTATTTAGCAGGTTGGGAAAATGCCAGAGCCTTGCAACTTAGTTCAAATGCTGGCCATTACTTAGAAACATTTATAATTTCAGAAATTGTAAAATCATATAATGCAAAAGGTATGTCTCCAAACATATCATACTATAGAGACAAAGACAAAAATGAAATAGATTTAGTTTTCTTTAAAAACAACAAACTATATCCTTTTGAAATTAAAAAGACTTCCACTCCAACAGTAGCAATGATTAAAAATTTTAAATTTTTAGAAAATACAGATAAAGAGATTGGGGCTGGTGGAATCATATGTTGCTATGATCATCTAATGCACATAGATACCAAAAACTACATTATTCCCATTTCATCCGTCATTAATATTCGTCATAAATAAATACCAAGAACATACGATATATTGAGGTGAATAATTTTGAACGGAAGTTTTTTTAATAATCCTACATTTCCTTCTGCCGGTAATAAGAATAATTTCATAACCCCACCTGGAAATGTAAGTTCTCAAAGCTCTTTACCATTAGAGCAAAGTTTAATTGAAAATATTTTAAGATTAAACAAAGGAAAACAAGTAAATGTATACGCATCCTATCCTGATTCAAACGAATGGCGAGATAAAATATATAATGGAATCATTGAAGAAAGTGGAAGAGATCATTTAATTTTATCCAATCCCTCAACAGGTAATTGGTATCTAATTCGAATGCTTTATGTAAACTTTGTTGAGTTTGCAGAAAAAATCAATTACAATATGGACTACTCGGATACATTTGACTAAAGAAAAAATACTAGTACAAAAGCTAGTATTTTTCAATAGAAAATTAAGACTCTAAATTCAAACATTTTCGAAATACTGGATGCCTTAAAACGCCTTCCTTTCCCCGCATTAAAAATTCAATCTCACATCGATACTTTGGCTTACAATAATGAATTGTATCTTCTTCAAAATTAACAAAAGGATTCTTAGATTTTCTTTCCTTTAATAACATAGAATACAAAGAATGTTTCCTAGGAACAGAAACTCTTCCCACATAATAGAATTTCTCACCCTTAAACTCTCCAAGTAACAAAGAAAAAAATGGTGTATTACCTTTCTCAGTGAATCCTCCAACCCAAAAAATCTTTTCCTGTAAATTTTTTACTTTAATCCACTCTTTACTCCTAGTATTTATTTCATAAGTACTAGAAATTTCTTTCGCCACCATTCCTTCTAATTTCAACTTTTTTATATTTTGAAAAAAAGCAATCCCATTACCAAGTATATAAAAACTTTTTACAAAAGTATTTGTATCAGGAAATTTTTCTAACATTTTCTTTCTTTCCAAAAGTGGTAAATTCGTAACATTTTTATCCTTATATAGGATATCAAACACTACAAAAGTAACAGGATTTAAAACAGAAGCTTTTTTTATATCCAAAGCTTTCTTCAAATGAATTCTTTTTTGTAAAACGGAAAAATCAGGTACACCATAAAAAAAACAAACAATCTCCCCATCAAAAATAACTTCTGAATGAACCAAATCCTGAATTTCTTGAAGTTCTGGAAATAAACTTGTTATATCATGACGATGTCGACTACGCACCATAAAAACATCTTTACTAACAAAAAGAAGGGCCCTAACACCATCATATTTCAATTCAAATAAATATTGCTTAGAATGAAACGGTCTTTTTTCTTCCGATAATAACATAGGTTCAAAATCATAATCACGAAACAAATTCATTTTTTCAAACTCATTTCTAAAGCCTTCATCAAATCTGTAACTTGTTTCTTAGAAGTAGTTTTCCCTTTCTTAACTCTTTGACCTTTTAACTTACTATCAATTGCTTCTTTCATCTTATCTTGATATTCATCTTTATACTTTTCAGGTTCAAAATGTCCCTTCAAACTTTCAATCAGTTGAATAGCCAACTCCAATTCTTTCGAAGTGATTTTAGCTAAATCTTGCTTACTCAAAGAATCGATTTCTTCCTCAAAATACAACGTAGTTAAAATAAGATAATCTTTATTAGCTCTTATAATGCCATAATAAAACTTAGTAGTTAGTACCATTTTACACAACGCGACTAATTTCGTTTTCTCTAAAGCGTTCAAAAATAAAGAATACGCCTTACTCTTTTTTTCCATTGTTAACTTATAATTCTTTTCAAAATAACTAATATCAATTTCTTTCAACGGAATAAAAGAAACAATTTCAATTTCTTCACTTTTTAAAGGTTTTAAATCATCTAATTCTTTCTTAGTAAATTCTAAATAAGAGCCTCTTTCATATGGATAGCCCTTAATAATGTCAGTTTCTTTCAAATTTTGTTTACAATAAGGACAGTATTTCATGTATTTCACTCGATGCAGACACTTTTTATGTAATTGATGAAAAGAAGTATCATTATTATGAACCAAAGGATTTAAAACCACTGGAATATTAACCAAACCAAAAGAAATTGTATTATGAATATTTGGCATAAACATCACCCATATTAATATGTCAAAAAACGAAAAAGGAATACACCATATTTTTAAATCATAGACTTTAAAGGTATGATTTGATACAATGACAATGCAAGAAATGAGGGAACTTATGAAAAAGATACCAATACTTTAAAAACGAATGGAAGATGATTGTTATTATGTAGACGAAACTAAGCTAGTGGAAAAAATTATGGAGGATATAACTTTAATGGAGTAAGTATTTATAATCCATGGAGTATTCTAAATTATGTTTCGAATAAGACATTAAGAAGTTATTATCAAAACACAATGAAGTTGAAATTATTAAAAGAAATTTTATTGGATACAAATGAAAAAAACAAAATAAGGTTAGAAAATCTTGTTCAAGGAAAGTCTCAATTCTTTACTTATAATGATAAAATCACTTATTTAGATTTTGATGATCATAATAATTGGAACAATATCTTAAACTTGATGTTTTCGAGTGGATATCTAACCATTGATAAAGAGGTAGTAGAGGATGATTTTAAAGAAGTGAAAGAACTGATTGCAACTATTATGGCAAGTTCTTTAACTGCTCCAAATGGCGATCCATCATTCCGAGCAGTTGAATTTCGAAAAGCATTAGCAGAAGGAAATAAGGGTAAGATAGAAAACATTATTAATGAGATGTTACAATCTACTACTTATATGGATTCTCAAGAATATTTCTATCATGCCTATCTATTAGGAATCTTTAAAAGCTATTTGGATAGTAGATACTTTATTGTAAAGTCGAATCGAGAAGCAGGAGCAGGAAGGTTTGATGTTATGATAGAAAAGATAGATAGAAGTATCGGATATATCTTTGAGTTTAAGTTAGCGAACAAAGAGGAAGATATGGAAAGTTTAGCTGCATCTGCTTTGAATCAAATGAAAGAAAAAGAATATTATAAAGAATTAGAGTTAGATAAGGTGAGTGAAATCCATGAAATTTCTATAGTATTTGGAAAGAAGCATTGTTAGATAAAAAATCCCTTCAAAAAACGAAGAGATTTTTTCATTAGTTATAAATCTTTCATAATACTAAACTATTATATTAGAAAACTCCATTTGCTTATTGTATTTTTGAACCAAATTACGAACATTACGAAGTCCATAACGAGTAATATCAGCATCTTTTAAAATATCATCTACCGTAACATCTTTATTTAACAACTCTTTACAAATATACTCTCGAGCAATATCTTCTGTAATAGGAATATACTCTACAACTTTATCAATTCGACCAACAAGTTCCTTAGAAAGAAAACCATCAAAACTTGTTTTATTACTTGTTTCAAATCCAACACGTTTCTTACCTAAGACATTGCTAGTCAAAAAAATACATGTATGATCAAATCGAATTTTATTGCCTTTCGCATCCGTAATAAATCCTTCATCTAAAATTTGCAACAACAAATTCAAAACTTGAGGATGTGCTTTCTCAATCTCATCAAACAAAACCGTCGTAAAAGGTTGATCCCGAAGCACCTCCAAAACATAAGTATCCTTATATCCAACATAACCAGCTGGCGTTCCAATTAACTTATTCATACTTTCAATAGAAGCATACTCGCTCATATCAATACGAAGTAAATGAGTTTTTAAAGTCTCACTAATCGTTTTAACAGTTTCAGTTTTTCCTACACCACTACCTCCAACAAGAAGAAAACTTGTCCCCTTTCGATGAGGAGTACTCATGACATCAAGAATATCATTTAAAGCTTTTTCTTGCCCAAAAATAGTTTGAAACAAATTTTGACGTAACTTTTGCATAAGCTCTTTATAAGAACCACGAATCTTAGCATGAGTCTTACATTCAATAACCTCTAAAATATCATCTCTGGAAATAGCAATACTTGGCGTTTCCATATCTTGAATTTGATTACGGAGTTTTGTTTCCAAATTAGCAGCTTTCATCGCCTCATCAAAATCACCATGCTTCACACATCTTTCCTTTTTTCTTCTAACCTTATCTAATTCCAAATCACTTTTTTTAGAAAACTCTTTTCTTAACTTTAATCTAGCACACACCGAATCAATGAGTTCTATAGTTTTATCAGGATTGCACTTATGAAACAAATACTCTTCACTAAGTTCATAAAAATCAACTAAATTCTCATCGGTTAAACTTACTTTATAATGCCGTTTTATACTAGGACGAACAGCCTTTAAAATCTCTAACATATCCTCTTTATTCGGTTCTTCAATCATAATTTTTTCAAAACGACGATCCAAAGCCTTATCACACTCTAAAAACTCGTGATACTCTTCCAAAGTGGTCGCCCCAATAATTTTAATATCACCACGTGCCAAATAAGGTTTCAAAATATCCGCCGCGGCAATCGCTCCCTCAGCACCACCAGCATTCACCATTGTATGAATTTCATCAATAAATAAAATAATATCTTGCTCACGAATCACCTCACGAATAATCTTATGTAATCTTTCTTCAAATTCTCCACGATACTTCGTCCCAGACACCAATGCTCCCATTTCTAACATAATAACTTGCATATTACAAAGTTCACTTGGAACTTGATTAGCTTTAATCCGTCGAACGAACTCTTCCACCAAAGCAGTTTTTCCAACTCCAGCCTTTCCAATCAAAAGAGGATTATTCTTCTGCCTGCGAAGTAACGTTTCAATAAGCAAATCCATTTCTTTATCACGCCCCACAACCCTTTCATTTTTAGAAACAGAGTCATTTAAACGAACACCAATTTTCATAACTTCCAAACTTTTTTTAGAAGAATCCTTAGAAATAGACGCTCTCTTTAATTTATTATATACTTCATCAAAAGGAAAATCTAACTGTAACAAAATATGATAAGCTATCCCTTCCCCACTATCTAACATACTTCGGAACAAAAGAGAAGGTGTGATAACCCCTTTATTATTTTCCTTTGCTTCCAAAAAAGAAAGTTCCAAAACATCTCTTAACATAGGAGTATAAAGATTTAAGCTTTGTGGCTTACTAGCCTTTCCAACCGTCTCAATAAGTTCATCACGAAAAATATCATAAGTCAAGTCATATTCCCGTAACAAAAGACTAACCTCATTTTGAGATGCCAAAAGAGAAAGTAATAAATGCTCTGTTCCAACATATGGATGACACAAATGATACCTTTCCCTTTCCGCTTGTTTTAGTATAATGGAAACTTCATACCCAAAATTATCGAACATAAAAAATCCTCCTTATTCATCCTATGATAATCATGGGATTTTAGAAGGATTTTTATTCACTAAAATTGAAACAAATTCAAACCAATCTCCTCATCAAATTTTCTGCCAACCGTTCCATGAATTACCGTTACAATAATTTCACAAGTAGCTGAAATATAACATTTCACTAAATGCCCCCCCAAAAGTATTTAAAGAAGCATCACTAAAATTAATATGACAATGCAAATAAACCTCACCATCTTTACGACTAATGTTGCCAAGTAAAGAAGTAACTTCAAACATACCTTCTTTCACAGTAGTCTTATATTCCTTAGTAGTCGTATTAAAAAGGCCAATCTCCACTTTATTACTAGCTCCAATACCAGTAATCTCACCAGCTAAAACATTCTCCTTATCCGAAAACAACTTCAACTGTTCTAACACTTCTTCCCCCTTTTGAATTCGAATCACATAGTGATCATTATCTATTTTCTTATATTCCATAAATCAATTCCTCCAAAAACTATTATAATAAATTTTCAATATGAAATCCATACACATGTCAAAATTTCTTTCCAAAAAGACTAATTCTAAAGAGCACATTTTGTAATAAGATGCTTATAGAAAAAGAAATCAGGTTTAGTCCTCCCATTCACAGCCATAATCTAAATCCCAATCCGCCCAAGAAACATCAATTGGTTTATTTGCTGGGCAAGAGAGATACATATTACAGGTACTAAAACTGCTGTCATAGGCAATCATAGCAGATAGAATATTGTTATCCGTTTGTTTAAAGCTTAGCATCCAATAAGCATAACTAAGGCCAACAATCGCG
>CAYQKO010000029.1:0-12059 GCA_964418205.1 uncultured Muribaculaceae bacterium | reverse complement strand
TGAAAAGTATGAATAATAACGAAAGTTGTCACAAAACTTCGATTAACTGGTACCCAGGGCATATGGCCAAGACAAGAAGATTAATAGGGGATACATATCCTTTAATAGATATAGTATATGAAGTAATAGATGCTAGAATACCATTCTCATCAAAAATTAAGGATATTTATAGTATGATTGGGAATAAACCAAAAATTTTGATTATGGCAAAAAAGGATTTGTGTGATATCAAAATCACAAAGGAATGGGTCAAATATTATGAAAATTTAGGAAATCCTGTTGTGTTAGTAGATTTAAATAATGGAAATGATTATGAAAAAATTATTGAACTAACACATGAAATTATGGCTAGTATCCAAGAAAAGAGAAAAGAAAAGGGTTTAAAAGAAAAAGAGATTAAAGCTTTAGTTGTTGGGATACCGAATGTTGGAAAAAGCACTTTAATTAATCGCTTATGTAAAAGAAAAGTGGCAAATGTCGGAAATAATCCAGGTGTTACACAGAACTTAAGTTGGCTTCGTACCCATAGCGATATCCTTTTATTGGATACTCCAGGTATTTTATGGCCTAAACTAGATCAAGGAAATATTGCTTTAAATCTTGCTGCTTTCACCGCAATTAAAGAAGAAGTTTTACCTGTAGATGATGTTGCGGTATATATTTTAAAAACATTATCGGAGTATTATCCAGATATTTTGATGAACAATTATGGTATACGAAGAGTTACTGAGGATAATATCATGGAAGCATATGAAGCAATAGGGAAAAAAATAGGTGCTATTAAAAATGGGGAAGTAGATTATGAAAGAGTGTCCATAAAAGTGGTAAACGATATTAAATCAGAAAGAATAACAGGAATAACATTTGATAGGAAGTAGAATATGATAGTAGATATGTTGAGTTATGAAAAAGAATTATATGAGCAAGGTTATGAATTTATCTGTGGTTGTGATGAAGCAGGACGAGGACCATTGGTTGGGCCTGTAGTAGCAGGTGCAGTAATATTACCAAAAAATTATCAATTAGAGGGTTTAACAGATTCTAAAAAATTGAGCGAAAAAAAACGGGAAAAATTTTTTGAAATTATCAAAAAAGATGCCATTGCTTATGGAATAGGGATAGTAGAAGCCAAAACAATTGATGAAATAAATATTTATGAAGCAAGTCGCTTCGCGATGAAATTAGCTATTAAAGACATGAAACAAAAACCAGATTATGTTTTAACAGATGCTATGCCCATTCCTGATTACTTTGTTCCAGTGCATCCCATCATTCATGGCGATGGGTTATCTTTGTCCATTGCCGCGGCCAGTGTAATTGCTAAGGTGACACGTGATCATATTTTGTATGAATTAGATCAAAAATATCCTGAATATGAATTTAAAAAGCACAAAGGATATCCGACCAAAAGGCACCTAGAATTACTGAAACTTTACGGTGTCACAGAAGATTATCGGTTTACATATCGTCCTGTTCGTGATTTAATAAATAGTGGTGGTATTCGTGAAACAAAATAATTTAAAGAAGCAATTTTTAGAAGTGTGTGTCATTAGTATATTCTTTTTTACTATAGAGTTGATTTTTCGAGCCATTGAAAATTTTCCTATTTTTAGCTGGGCAACATTTCGAATATTCCTTTCTTGTTTTGGAATCGTATCTATCCTTTCCCTAGTTCTATCTTTTTGTAAATCAAAAAAAATTCATAACGAAGTATGGCTCTTTTTCCTATTCCTAGTAACAATCTATGGTTGGTTACAATTAGGATTTCATAATTTTCTAGGCATGTATATTTCCATTGGGACAGCCAGTCAAGTAGGAGCAATTACAAATTATATAAGAGCTTTTTTTTCAAGTTATCATTGGGAGTATTATCTTATATTTATTCCTTTCCTTTTATATATTCTGTTTTTCATTTTTCCAAAAAAAGACTTATGGTCTGAAAATATTTTGGATACTGGAAAAGAAAGACTATTCTTGTTATTCATAAGTCTTTTATTAGGGGGTAGTTATTTTAGTACACTATACATTCCATTTATGCAAGTTGAAATACAACAAATTCCCAACAAAAACTTATTTTTCTCACCTACAAACTCTTCGATTGCCGTTAGCCAATATGGCAGCACTATGTACGCTATGTTAGACATCAAACAATTTGTATTTCCAAGAAACATATTGAACCAAATTGAATTAAATGAAGAAGAATTCATTGACGATCAAGAATGGTTAGAAATTTTAAAAGAAGAAAAAAACCAAACATATGCTACATTAAGCAGCTATTTTATCAGTCGAAGAAAATCTACTGAAAACGATTACACTGGATATTTTGAAGGTATGAACGTCATCGTAGTTATGATGGAATCTGTAAACAATGCTATTTTAAATTCTGAATATTTTCCTAATTTTTCTAGGATATTGGAACATGCTTGGTATTGGGAAAATAATTATAGTCCAAGAGGTTCGTGTGCCACTGGCGATAATGAGTTTAGTGGGCTCACTAGTTTATATGCCTTAAACACAACCTGCACAACCAATACTTATCAAGATAACACATATTTTACTTCCATGTTTCGCCGATTCAAAGAAAGTGGTTACAAAGCGGTTGGTTTTCATGATTTCGATGACACTTTCTATGCAAGAAGTGTATATCAAGCAAATATGGGAAGTGAAAAGTATTATGGTGCCGAAGATTTAAATATTGATTATAATTCAGAGGATGTTGTCAATTGGCCAAACGATGGAGAATTAATGGAGAAGGCTGTAGATATTTTAAGTCAAGAGGAACCATTCATGGCATGGATTACAACAGTAAGTGCTCATTTACCTTATTCTTTGGAAAGTGATTTAGGGAATATGTATTTTGACTTATTCGAGGATACAGATTATACTACTGAGGTCAAAAGATATATGTCTAAATTAAAAGTGACGGATGATGCATTAGGTGTATTACTAGATGAATTAGAAGAAAAAGGATTATTGGAGAATACAGTCATTGTGTTATATGGGGATCATTATCCATATGGACTATCCCAAGAAGAAGTTTCTTCCATTGTAGATTACGATGTATACGATTTTTATGAAATAGAAAGAACTCCTTTTGTAATCTACAATAGCAATTTGACTCCACAAATCTTCAGTGAAAAAACATCCTATATAAATATATTGCCTACTTTAGCAAATCTCTTTCATTTAGAATACGATAGCAGATTCTATTTTGGCAGTGACTTGCTAAGTGATGATTTTTCTGGTAGAGTAGTATTCTCAGATGGTTCTTGGGAAGACGAAATAGCTCGTTACGACGCAACAAATGCAAGTATTACTTATTTAAAAGAAGAAAGATACACCTTACAGGAAATTCAAGAAATAAATCAAGAAATCTATACGGAAAAAGAAATGAGTAAACTGGCTATCACAAGTAACTATTTTGAGTACTTAGAGAATGCTTTAGATGCCAAAGCAAAAGAAAGTGAGGAAGAACATGAGCAAATTAATGATAGTGGAATCACCACACAAGAGTAAAACAATCAGCAGTTTTTTAGGAAAAGGATACAAGGTAGTGTCAAGTAAAGGACATATTATGGATTTAGCTACAACTGGTAAATTTGGACTAGGTGTTGATGTCGAAAATGATTTTCAAGCTAGTTATATTCCAATAAAAGGGAAAAAACAATTGATAAAAGACTTAAAAAGTGATGTCAAAAATGCGGATAGTGTTATATTAGCAACCGACCCTGACCGTGAAGGAGAAGCTATATCATGGCATTTAAAAGAGGCTTTAAATATCAAAGATGATGATTATGTCCGTGTAACCTTTAATGAAATAACGAAAGATGTTGTTTTAAATGCTTTAAATAATCCACGTAAAATTGATGATAATTTAGTGAAAAGCCAGGAAACAAGAAGAATATTAGACCGTATTATTGGTTTTCGTCTTAGTAAACTTATGCAAAGTAAGACAGGAGGAAAGAGCGCGGGACGTGTTCAAAGTGTAGCGTTAAAATTAATTGTGGATAGAGAAAGAGAAATTCTTGCGTTTATTCCAGAAGAATATTGGAGTATTACAGCTGATTTTACAGACTTTCAGGCAGATTTAGAAAAATACAAAAACAAAAAAATAGAAATCCACAGTGAGCATGAAGCAGATGAGATATTGAATAAATTGTCGAAAGCTTTTAAAATTTTAGATGTGGAATCAAAAGATACCAAAAGAAGTAGTAAACCTATCTTTAAAACTACGACAATGCAACAGATGGCTTCAAGCAAACTAGGTTATGCTTCTTCCAAAACAATGCGTATTGCTCAAAAATTATATGAAGGAGTAGATTTAGAAAGTGGTACAGTTGGTTTAATCACATACATGAGAACAGATTCGGAACGTGTATCTCCAGAATTTGTTCATGAAACCAAAACATATATTGAGAAAAAATATGGAAAAGAATATGTTGGTTCCGTAAAAGTCCCTAAGAAAAAGGAAAATATTCAAGATGCCCATGAAGGAATCAGACCAACTAGTATTATGAATACTCCAGATAAAGTAAAACCATATTTAACATCAGAGGAATATAAACTATACGAAATGATTTATATGCGAGCTCTAGCGTCTATTATGGCTTCAGCAATTCTAATCAATACCACAATTCATTTAGATAACAATGATTATCTATTTAAAGCAACAGGCTCTGTACTAAAATTTGATGGATATTTGAAAGTATACAGTAAATTTGAAGATCAAAAAGACGTGAGTCTTCCAGATGTAAAAACTTATAAAAGTGATTGCTTAATTGCTAAAGAGATTATAAAAGAACAGCATTTTACTAAACCAGAGCCAAGATATACTGAAGGCACTTTAATAAAAGCAATGGAAAGTTTAGGAATCGGACGTCCAAGTACCTATGCGCCTACTATTCAAACCTTAAAAGACCGTGAATATGTAAAAATGGAAGATAAAAAGTTTTTTCCAACAGCAATTGGTATAGAAACAACAGATAAACTACAAGAATTTTTCAGTAATATCATTAATGTAGAATATACAGCAAATATGGAAACAGATTTAGATGAAATAGCTGAAGATAAAATAGATAACATTAAAGTGTTAAAAGAATTTTATAATGAATTTGAACCTATGGTTGAAGATGCCTTTAAGAAAATGGAAAAAAAGGAAGCTGAAAAAACAGGGGAAATGTGTCCTGAATGTGGAAATCCACTAGTCATTCGAAGAGGAAAATATGGCGAATTTACAGCATGTTCCAATTATCCAAACTGTAAGTACATAAAAAAAGAAGCTCAAAAAATAACAGAAATCATGCCTTGTCCAAAATGTGATGGGGTAATCATTGAAAAGAAAACAAAACGTGGAAAAATTTTCTACGGTTGCAATCATTATCCAAAATGTGACTTTGCTACATGGGATAAACCTACTGCTAAAAAATGCCCCGAATGTGGCGGAGTACTAGTAGAAAAGAAGACTTGTATTCAATGTATGAGCTGTAGTTATCAAGAAAAGAAAAATTAATTCAAAAATTGTGAAATGGCATTTGAATCCTATAAAAAATAAATATGAGACAATGGTACTAGCATTGTCTTTTTAAGTGAAATTCGGTTAAAGCTATTTTCAAAAAAAATTTGCCAAAATTTTCTTGTCAAATTACTGCATAAAAATAGTAAAACATAAGGCTTTTTGATATACTAATAAAGTGGAGGATGTGATATTATGAAAAAAGAATGGAAAGGATTCCAAGAAGGAATTTGGACTGAAGAAATAAATGTAAGTGATTTTATAAAAAAGAATTATAAAACGTATGAAGGAGATGATGCCTTTTTAAGTGGTCCAACCCCTAAAACAAAAAGTGTATGGGGAAAATGTAGTGAACTACTAAAAGAAGAGCTAAAAAAGCACGTTTTAGACATTGATACGGAACATATGTCAGGCATCAACGCTTATGAAGCAGGTTATATCAATGAAGAGGATAATGTAATCGTTGGTCTTCAAACAGATGCGCCTTTAAAAAGAATTGTAAATCCCTATGGTGGAATACGAATGGTTTATCAAGAATTGGAAGCATATGGATACAAATTAGATCCTACTGTAGATAAATATTTCAATGAATTTAGAAAAACACACAATCAGGGAGTCTTTGATGCATATCCAGAGAGTGTCAGAAAAGCAAGACACGTAGGATTACTAACCGGATTACCAGATGCGTATGGACGAGGAAGGATTATTGGTGACTATCGACGAGTTGCCCTATATGGTATTGATTACTTAATGGAACAGAAAAAAACCGATTGGGATAAATTAACAGGTCCTATGACCAATGACTTAATTCAATTACGTGAAGATGTTTCTATGCAATATCGTGCTTTAGAAGAAATGAAAAAAATGGCAAAAAAATATGGCATAGACATTTCAAAACCCGCATCAAATAGCCAAGAAGCTGTTCAGTGGACTTACTTTGCTTACTTAGCTTCTGTAAAAGAAAACAATGGAGCAGCTATGAGTTTGGGAAGAGTAGATGCTTTCTTTGATATTTATTTTGAAAGAGATTTACAAAGCGGGGAGATTACGGAAGAAGAAATCCAAGAAATCATTGATCAATTTGTTATCAAATTACGATTAGTAAGACATTTAAGAACGCCTGATTATGATGAATTATTCTCAGGTGATCCAACTTGGGTAACATGTTCCATAGGTGGAATTACGGAACATGGGGAATCTATGGTTACTAAAACTTCGTATCGTCTTTTACATACCCTAACAAACTTAGAACCCGCACCAGAACCAAACATGACTGTGTTATGGAGTGAAAAATTGCCTGAAAACTTCAAAAAATACTGTGCTAAAATGTCTATCGATACAGATGCTATTCAATATGAAAATGATGATATAATGCGACCTATTTATGGTGATGATTACGCCATTGCGTGCTGTGTTTCAGCTATGCGTGTTGGGAAAGATATGCAATTTTTTGGTGCCCGTTGTAACCTTGCAAAAGCTCTTTTATATTCTATCAATGGTGGTGTAGATGAGATCAAAAAAGACTTGGTTATTGATGGCTTTGATAAAATGACAGATGAAATATTAGATTATGAAAAAGTCAAAAGTTCCTATTTTAAAATGTTAGAACAAATCGCATCCATTTATAGTGATGCAATGAATGTTATTCATTATATGCATGATAAATATGCATATGAAGCTCTTCAAATGGCTTTACATGATACTAACGTAAATCGTCTAATGGCTTATGGTGTTGCTGGCTTATCCGTGGTTGCTGATTCTTTATCGGCAATTAAATATGCCAAAGTAAAACCTATTCGTGATGAAAATGGTCTTGCCATTGATTTTGAAATCGAAGGAGAGTTCCCTAAATATGGTAATGATGATGACCGTGTAGACGACTTAGCAAAAGAAGTATTAGAGAAATTCTATCACGAATTATCCCTTCATAAATGCTATCGTAATGCTCAGCCAACATTATCCGTGTTAACCATTACTTCCAATGTTGTGTATGGGAGTAAAACTGGTTCCACACCTGATGGACGTAAAAAAGGAGTCCCTTTCGCCCCAGGTGCCAATCCAATGCATGGTAGGGATGCTAGTGGAGCAATCGCCTCATTAAATTCTGTAGCCAAAATTCGATATGGAGAATGTTGTCGTGATGGTATATCAAATACATTCAGTATTGTTCCATCCAGCCTAGGACATACTAAAGAAGAGCAAATTGAAAACCTAGTATCCTTATTGGACGGCTATTTTATTCAAGGTGCTCATCACTTAAATGTCAATGTTTTACAAAGAGAAACCTTAATTGACGCAATGAATAATCCAGATAAATATCCCCTTTTAACAATACGTGTTTCAGGATATGCAGTTCGTTTTAATCGTTTAACGAGAAAGCAACAAGAAGAAGTAATTTCCAGAACTTTCCACGAGAAGATGTAATGACAGGATATATTGATTCTATTGAAACATTTGGACTAGTAGATGGGCCTGGTATCAGAACCGTGGTCTTTCTATCTGGTTGTAAATTAAGATGCTTATACTGTCATAATCCTGAAATGTGGAAGATGAAAGGATTAGAAATCACTTCAGACGAACTCGTAAAAAAAATATTACGAAACAAACCGTATTTTAAGAGAAATAATGGTGGCGTTACTTTCTCAGGTGGCGAACCAATGCTTCAAAAAGATTTCTTAATCGAAACATGTAAAAAATTAAAACAAGAACAAATTCATATTGCTTTAGATACTTGTGGTGTTGGAAATGGCGATTACGAAGAAATATTACAATATGTAGACTTAGTAATATTAGATATTAAACATCCAGATCCAATCGGTTATCAAAAATTAACAGGTTATCCAATAGAAGAATCTGAAAGATTTATTGAAGTTTTAAATAAAAGTTCTAAACCAATTTGGATACGTCAAGTAATCGTTCCAGGAATCATGGATAACGAAGAATACCTAGAAAATCTTTCGAAATATATTCATAAGATAAAAAATGTGGAAAAAGTAGAATTCTTACCATTTCATCATTTAGGCTTTGAAAAATATGAAAAGCTAAACATTATAAATCCATTAAAAAACACTCCAGAAATGGATACACAAAAATGTGATGAACTATATAAAAAATTTTTAGAAATAGATAAAGAGAAAAAATAAATAGTCAATTTCATAGGTAATTGGACGAAAAAACCATATAAATCATATAAAAGTAGTGTACATCATCCAAACATTTATAGTACATTGCTTTTTTTTTCATTTTCTTATACAATTAACACAGGTGAGAAAAAATGTTTGCAGATATCGTAAAAATGAAATTAAGATTTAAATTAGTTGATTAAGTTTTAATACGGAGGATTAATGTTATGGAAGAAAATGAGTATTTGGTTGATTTATCTTTATATAAGATATTTTACTTAGTTTGCAAAAATGGAAGTTTTACAAAAACGGCAAAAGAACTTGATTTAACGCAACCAAGTGTTAGTTACAATATTAAAAAGTTAGAAGATGAACTTGGAGTAACACTTTTTCAAAGGGGTAATACTTTAATTATGACACCTGAAGCAGAAGAGTTACTTCCTTATGTTGAAGAAGCACTAAATAATTTGAAAAATGCTGAAAGAAAAATAAATGATATTGTGCAATTAAAAAGGGGACAATTAATTATTGGAATTCCGTCACATATTGGTGTGTTTTTATTAACAGGGATTATTAAGGATTTTTCAAAAAAGTATCCTAATATCAAAATAAAAGTAATATGTAAATCAACAAAAGAATTATTTAAACTATTGTCATTAAAAGAATTGGATATTCTAATTGATTGTTCTCCGTTAGAAGAAAATACTGCAGGTTATATAATCAAAAAGATTGCAACAGAAAAATGTGCATTCGCTTGTAATTCATTAAGAAAAGAACTATTAGAAAGTAAAATGGAAATTAAAGATATTATAAGATATCCATTAATTGTACCATTAAAAACATCTAGCAGTACTAAGAGTTTAAAAAGATTATTTGAAGATAAAAAAATACCATTTGATCCTAGTTTTGAAATAGCTACTAGTGATATGATTGCTGAAATGACTGAACAAAATATAGGAATTGGATTTTTATTTGAAAAGACAATTGAAAAATATCCTAATTTAGAAAAGATTGAAATAAATTGTGAGTTACCAACATTTGATGTGTTTTTGATTCATAGACCAAATTTGCTATCAACTACAACACAAGAATTTATTAGGTTTATAAACCGAATAAAGTTATAAAAAAATTTTATGGCCACTATAAAAATGAGTTCATTGTTTTATGGTGTTTTTTTCATTATAATTATATTCGAGAAGTGAGGGAAAATGAAAAAATATAATGTTGGATGGGGAATAACAAATTCTTGTAATATGAATTGTATGTTTTGTTATAGTAAAGATGCTAGACATAGTACGAATGATATAAAAATAGACGATTGGATTAAATTTGTTGATGAAAATCACGAATTGATAGATTCTATCAATTATGGTACAGGAGAAAATGTAATTAGTGATGATTTCTTCAAGTTTATTTATTATGTGAGGAAAAACTATCCAGAAATAATACAATCATTAACCAGCAATGGTTATATATACGAAAGAGTAAGCAAAAATCCTGAACTATATAAAATTTATAAAGAATGTATTGATGAGATAGATGTATCATTAGATTTTGCTAAAAAAGAGAAGCATAATTACTTTAGAGGACAACCTAAAGCTTATGATTGGGCAATTAATACTTTAAAAATGTTACAACAAGATAAAAAAACATCAACAATCGTTTTTGTGGGATTTGAAGATACTATGACGCATGAAAATATAGATGGTTTATTTGAAATAGCAAAAAAATATGATGCATTAGTAAGATTAAATATTTATAGACCTGTTAGTGATAATGAAGGAATAAATAAAAAATTCATTTTAAGTTATAACACTCTTATTGATGCAATCGAATATATTTATCATAATTATAAAATTGTTACATTAAGCGATGTTTTGCTTGGTAATATATACACAAGGGATAATAATATCAAAGAATACACTGGAATTGATAGTATAAGAATATTACCAGATGGAAGTATTTGTCCTTCTACATATTTAATAACAGAAGATTATAGAAATAAGTACAATATTAAACAAAAAAAAATTCTGTCTAATATTAAATTTGAAGAATTTGAGGAATCGCTTATTCCAAAAAAATGTGAAAATTGTATTATTAAAGAACAATGTAGAGGTGGTGTATATGATAGAAGAATGCTTTGGCATAAAACTTTAGATGAAAGAGATCCATATTGTCCATTTGATAATAATGATAATTTAGAAAAAGAACAATTTAAAACATTAAAAAGAAAAAGGGTATCTGTTCATGATGGATACTTACCAACGATGTTTTTCAAAAATTAAGGAGGTAAATAATGTTAAATGATTTTAAGCCTGAAGTTGCTATTATTATGAGAAGTGATGAAACAATAAAAAAATTTAACTTAAAAAGAGTTTCAATAAATACTTCTTTTGGCCCTGTGCATAGATGTTATATTGGTAAAATATATGATGTCCCTGTACTTATAATTTATGGAAGATTTAATGGTGAAAAAGTTCCATCAAGTCAAATTAATTTTCAACAAACCATAGAAGCTGTAAAAAATGCAGGTGCTTCCAAGTTAATTGGAACTTTTGTTGTAGGTGGTATAAATCCTGAAATGCCACAAGGAAGTGTTTATGTTTTAAGAGATTTAGTTGGGGCTGGTAATTATAATATTAATTGGGACAAAAATACATCATTTCATAATGCAGAAATGTTTGAACCATTTTGTAATGCTTTAACAAAAAAGTTGTGTGATGCAAGTCGTAAAATGGATTTTCCAGTAAAAGAAAATGCAACTTATGTATCTTTCTATGGATATCCTAGGATAGAAACAAAAGCAGAATTAGCATTTTATAATAAAATGGGGTGGGATATTGTCGGACAAACTTGTGATCCTGAAGCTACTTGTGCAAAATTAAATCAAATATGTTATGCCGGTATTGCAGTTCAAATTGATGACCCAAGTGGTAGAGCAAACTATATTAAGAATTTAAAGGAAAATCAAGAAACCAAAGCTTATGTAGAAGATATAAAGTCTTGTAGAAAGAGAACAACACAAATTATATTGCAATTTTTAAAAGACTATAGAAATTATGAATGTGATGTTTGTTCAAGAATGTCCAGAAAAAACAAAAATTTTAGAGAATTCCCAGATGAGTTCTATGAATAATTAAGGAGGAAAAATGAAAGCATTTTTAGCAATGCCATATTCTCAACTATGTGATGAGAAATATGAAGTAAAACCAGAGTATAAAACATTCCTTAAAAAGTTAAAAAATGGATTAAAAAATTTATTTTGAATATTTTTTTAGCACACGAAAGAGAAAAATGTGGTAAAACTTATAGTTCTTCTGAAGAAACTACAGTTATAGATTTTGAAACAATAAAAAAACGTTGATTTGGTTTGTATCATTCCAGGGGTACCAAATTCTGGAGGAGTTCATGTTGAGATTGGGTGG
>CAYQKO010000028.1:0-12144 GCA_964418205.1 uncultured Muribaculaceae bacterium | reverse complement strand
GTTTCTTTATACAAGCTATGCTTGGTATGAAGAGAATCAAGATTTTAACTTAATCCATGGTACAGTGGAAGATCCAGGAGACTTATACTTTGCTATTTATGTAGATGATGTATTAACCACTTCTATGCCAACTCAAAATAGTGGATACACATTGGATACCGAAAAGAGTAGTTGTAATAATGGAGTAACTATTTCTTGGGATAAAGCAAATTGGGCTGCAATAGCAAACTTTACAAACTATGTAGAACAAAATAGTTCTAGAACCAAATGTACTTTATACTTTAAAGAGGCAATCGAATCACAAATTATTGCAAGTTTAGATACTACAGGTGCATGTCCGACGGTGAATGACGATGGGACAGTGAATGTTACAGGTGCAGAATCAACAAATGGTTACCTTTGTAGTGCCGAAGATGACTATGGAACGAGTTATTACTATAGAGGAAATGTCGCCAATAACTATGTAAAGTTTGCGGGATTCTATTGGCGGGTGATTCGTATCAATGGAGATGGTTCTATAAGAATGATTTATGCAGGAGATGCAAGTGTCTTGGATGCTTTAGATGATTCTACCAAAGAAACAGTAATGGCAAATGGATATGATGACTCAAGTACTTTATATACCCAAATAGGAAAGAGTGCATATAATTCTCCTTATACCGACAACGCTTATGTAGGATATATGTATGGAACGGTTGGAGCTTCTACTTATGCAGAAACCCATGCGAATATTAATAATAGTACCATAAAAACTTTTATCGATAGTTGGTATGAGGATAATATAAAAGGAACAGAATATGAAAGTTACTTAAGTGATACCTTATTCTGTAACGATAGAAGCTTTGCATCAAATAATACGGGAACGGGAGCTGGTACAAGTGAAACGAATTATCGTTGGCTTTATGAACCAGAGGATGGGGGTTATCCAATGCTAACATGTTCCCAACAAAATGACCGATTTACAGTAAAAGATACAACAGTAGGAAATGGGGCTTTAATATATCCAATTGGATTAATTACAACAGATGAAGCATATTTAGCAGGGGGTTATAGTTGGGAGGAAAATTATGGATTTTACTTATACACAGGGGATGAGTATTGGACCATGTCACCGATGAATTTCGACAATATTTATGCTTACGTCCGCTTTATAGACGACGTGGGAGAGGTGTTCTACAGCGGTGCGAGCTACATTTGTGGCGTGCGCCCTGTTCTCAATCTGTCGGCGGGATTGCTGAAGGAAGGTTCAGGTACTTGGAATGATCCGTATAAAATTTCATGAATAAGAATAGAATAAGACAAGGGTGATTCTATGCCGAGTCTTATTCTTTTTTTGAAAGGTTTTATTATTGGAATAGGAAAGATTATTCCTGGAGTATCTGGGTCTTTATTAGCGATAAGTCTTGGGGTTTATCAAAAATCTTTGGACTGCTTGAATTCTTTTTTTAAACGGAAACGTCAAAGTTTTCAGTATTTAATACCTTTAGGAATGGGTGTTCTTTTAGCGGTTTTAATCGGTAGTAGAATTCTTTTATATTTTTTTACAAATCATTATGTATATACTGTTATGTTTTTTATTGGACTTATTGTTGGAACTATTCCAAGTATTTTAAGACAACAATCCTTTGAATTGAAAGATTGGTGTATTATAGGTATGATAATTTTCCTTTTGTTTTTTTGTCAAAATTATTTTGTTTTGCAAAATTTTAGTCCTGATGGTAGTTTAAAAAGTAATCTTTTTATTATCTTTTTAGGATTTGTTGATGCTCTTACTACGGTTCTTCCAGGAGTGAGTGGAACTGCTACTTTTATGATGTTAGGAAGCTATGAGTTTATTTTACTTTTGTTTTCTAGCCCATTTTCACATATTTTTTCTTGTTTTTTCTTTGGCTTTGGCCTTTTTATAGGGTTATTCTTTATGGTGAAACTAGTGAGTTTTTGTTTTCGAAAGTATGAACATATGACTTGGGTCATCATTATGGACTTTTTATTATCCTCTGTTAGTTCTTTATTCTTAAATTTAATCGAATGTTTTTCTTCTACGAATTTATTTCCTTCTTTCTTATTATTTTTCATAGGATTTCAAGTTGTTTCCTTTTTGGACATCAAGTAATAGGATGAAATTGTAATTGCAATTTAACCATTTTTATACTATAATTTTATTGTATTCACAACAAGAGTAACTTTTTGAAAGAAAGGGTTGAAATGTAATGTCAAGTATAGTAGTAACGATATATTATATCTTATTTGCATTATCATTTATTTATTGTATGTATTTTGCAGTTACTGGTTTATTTGGTTTTAAAAATTATCATAAGAGTATGTTTGGACGACATAAGCCAAAACATAAATTTGGAATTATTATTCCTACGCGTAATGAAGAGCAAGTTATTGAGGCGTTGATTCAAAGCTTGCAAAAACAAAGATATCCTAGTGATTTGTATGAGATTATTGTTGTACCAAATAATTGTACAGATCATACCGAAGATGTTGCTAGAAAAACTGGTGTGACGGTTATGCCTTGTACAGATCCTGTAAAGGTAAAAGCAGATGCATTAAGGTTTGCTTTTCGAAAGTTAAAAAAGAGTGATTTTGATGCTTATATAATTTTTGATGCTGATAATTTAGTCCATCCAGACTTTTTAGCTCGAATGAATGATGCTTTATGTGAGGGAACGGATGTTGGCCAATGCTTTCGGGATGCGAAAAATATGGAAGACAATTGGTTAACTGGTTCCTATACTTTGTTTTATTTTATTCAAAACTTCTTTTTTAATCGTGCACGAATGAATTTTTCAGGTTCAGCTGCCATCAATGGAACTGGGTTTATGATTCGTAAATCTATTATTGACAAGTATGGTTTTAATACCGTTACCTTGACAGAAGATTCGGAGTTTACTGGTTTGTGTGCATTAAGAGGGATACAGGTTGCTTTTATTGAAGATGCAATTACCTATGATGAACATCCTCAAAGTTTTTGGGCAAGTTGGAAACAAAGAAAAAGATGGACAAGTGGAACGTTAAGTTGCTTAAAAAATTATGGTGGAAAGTTATTGAAGAGTTTTTTGAAAACTGGTAATATTGCTTGCTTTGATATGTTTATGATGTATGTCGCACCAATCGTAACCGTTGTAGGTTTTGTTTTAACCGTAGTGTTGATTATTTTTCATATATTGGAAGTTCAATTGTTTGATTTCTTCTCTTATTTATATGCCTCTGGATTAATATTCTTTGTGTTATTTTATATAGCTAATGTTGCTTTGAATATTTTTGTGGTGAAGTATAATCGAAAAAGCGCTAAAAGTATTGTAACTGGTATTTTATTCTTCTCTTTATTCGTGGCAACATGGATTCCAATCAATATTATTTGTTTATTTAAAAAGACAGAAAGTTGGGAACAAATTAAACATGATCGAAATGATATTGATTTAGATTCTTTAGTAAATTAGCTACTTTTTACATATACAAAATATTACAAAAACTGTCGTGAATGTCACATTGAGCCTGATTGGCTATTCATATATAAATATGACAAGGATAAATTCTTTCTATACTTAGTTGAGGAAGAAGTACATGCTGATTTGTTTAATATGTAGCAATACATATTTTTTTAGTACCTATTATCATTTCGTGATGGAAATGTCATGTAGGAGAATGATAATTTTTAAATGATTAGAAAGAAATCTTTTAAAAAAATAGGAGCTTTAAGCTCCTTAATTTGGTAAGTATTTAATATAATCCCGTAGCCATACATAAAAGTCGTAATCATTGGTGGATTCTTCTCCATCAAACGTGAATTTTACAAAGCTTACTTCATCGTCTTCTACTTCAAAAATAACTTCGACTTTCTTTTTTGTTTCTTTGTCTTTCCCAGTGATAATAACCTGATTACTTTTTTCAGTCCATTTACTACTTGTTAAAGCGACATCCAAAAGTTCTCCAAATTTATAATTGGTTCCATCTGTTCTAAATCCAAGTTTTAACCAGTTTCCACGGCTTCTTACTGTCAACATATTATCCGTGTATTCTTGACCAAAAATCGTTGGAAATAAAAGAATAACAAGGACGATGGCAAGTAAAACACCAACGATAACTTTTTTATCTGTTTTTTTCACCTTTTCTAATAATTCATTTTCTTCTTTTCCTGTTTTATTTCCACAATTTGGACAAAATTTACTATCTTTCTCCATTTTTTCTCCACACTTTTGACAATACATATTTCTCTTCCTCCTCCTTACAAATTGTACCATATGGAAGACTTTACCTGCAAGAAATTTGTAATGAAAAGGAAAAGTAGTATGGGAAATGAAAAAATTCCGTTGAAAAAACATAATCTTTTTGATACAATGTTTAATAGATAGAGACTGGAGGAAACGTCATGGCGATGAGTAAGTTGAAAAAATGGTTTTCAGATGAAGAGGATGATGCAAATGCTTTGAGTGAAGAAGAATATTATAATATAAGTGAGGCAGAGGCTTTAAAAGAGGCAGATAAGACTGGAAATAAAATGATTCTTTTGGAACCTCGTGCTTATTCCGAATCTCAACAAATTGCAGATCACTTAAAAAATAGGAATAGTGTAGTGGTAAATTTAAAGAGGGTTACATCTGCACAAGCAAAAAGAATTATTGACTTTTTATCAGGATGTGTTTATTCTATAGGTGGAACTATGCAAAAAATAGGTGTTGGTATTTATTTATGTACTCCAAAAAATGTCAATATTCAAGGTAAGATTTCAGATGATAATGAAAAACTCGATAAAAAGAATGAGGAAGAAATTGATTGGTAACAAACGAATAAAGTAAGTAGAGAAGGTGGGCAATTGAAGAAGTTTAGTACAAGCTTTCATGGGTATAGTAAAACCGAAGTGAATCACTTCGTGGCTCAAGTTGCCCATGAGTATGAAAGTATGTTGAATAATTTGAAGAAAAGGGATGAAGAAATCTCTAGTTTAAAAGAAAAATTAATTCAATATCAGAATATGGAAAAAACGTTAAATAAAGCTTTGCTTGTCGCAGAAGACGCTTCGAATCAAATCAAGAAGGTGGCAAGAGATGAATCAAAATCTATTATTGATGATGCCAAAAGAAATGCTTCTAGGATTGTGAATGATGCTTTGTTAAAGGCAGAAAAATTGGAATCGGATGGGGAAAAATTAAGACAACGTATTGTTGCCTTTAAAAGAAGATTTAAAACCATTGTGGAAACGGAATTGGAAGCTATTGAAGATATTGATGATAATTATTAGAATTGTAGGAATACAATTTTTTAATTTGTCTTATTGTGCTTTATAAATTCTCGTAAGATTTTTGTTAGGGCTCTTTTTTCAATACGTGAAACATAACTTCTAGAAATATTCATTTGTTCTGCGATTTCTTTTTGAGTCATTTCTTTACGGTTCATTAGTCCATATCTTTTCGCAATAATATCTTGTTCTCTTTTATTTAGAACTTTTAAATAGTCATTTACTAATAGAATGTTATCTTTTGTTTGTAGAGTACTGGCAAAGTCTTCGGTTTGATCTTTAATTACTTCTATTAAACTTATTTCATTGCCATCTTTATCAAAACCAATGGAATCGTTTAAGCTGATATTTTTTAAATTGCTTCCTTTTATGCTACGAAAGTACATTAATATTTCATTTTGAATACATTTGGCAACATAGGTTGTTAAACGAATATTTTTATCGAAATCGTAAGAATCTACTCCTTTAATTAAACCAATGGTTCCAATACCAATTAAATCATCTGTATCTTTATGATTTACCTCAAACTTTTTGACAATGTGTGCAACAAGTCTTAAGTTGTGTTCAATTAACTGATTACGAGCTACTTCATCTCCAGCCATCATTTTTAAAATACATTCTTTTTCTTCCCCTTCCGAAAGGGGATCAGGGAACACATTATTTGAATAACTTCCTGTAAAAAATAACATAGATTTTAATAATGATAATATAAACATAATTCACTTCCTTGCTTCATTCTATGATTTACAAATAAAATCATGCTAGTGACTTTTTGCTAGAAATTTGATAAACTTAGGGTAGGGATGGTGAGACATGGATATTTTTAGACCAGATATTTATAAAAGAAGTATTTATGATATTGATTATGAAGATTTGAAGAAGAAAGGAATCAAATGTATCTTATTTGATTTAGATAATACTTTAGTTCCTATCGATGTCGAAATACCAGATCGTAGACTTTTGGATTTCTTTCTTTATTTGGAAGAACTTGGTCTAAAAGCAATTATCTTATCCAATGCCTCGAAAAAACGTGTAACACCTTTTAAAGAAAAATGTAATGTAGATAGTTCTTTTCATAGTCATAAACCTTTCAAAAAAAAGTACTTGAAAATTTTGGAAATTTATCCATATAAAGATACGGAGATAGCATGTGTAGGAGATCAATTGTTAACGGATATCCTAGGTGCCAATCGATTAGGATTTACTAGTATTTTAGTGAATCCTATAAGTAAGAAAGAATTATTTGTTACACGAATCCATCGGCGAATTGAAAAAATCATTTATCAAAATTTTGATAAGAAAGGAATTTTTCATAAAGGAGAGTATTATGAGTAAATATTGTGTTGGTTGTGGAGCTCTTTTACAAGACAAACTGGAATTTCAAAAAGGGTATGTAAAAGATTTAGAGATGAAGTATTGTGAACGTTGTTTTCGGATAAAACATTATCATGAGTTAAAAAAAATTGAAATAAAAGTGGATAATAAAGAACTATTGAATCAAATAAATAAACAAAAAGGCTTTGCATTCTTTTTTTGTGATTTTTTGAATTTGTATCCGGAAAATATTTTCTATTATCACCAAGTGAAAATGCCTAAAGTGTTTCTTGTGACTAAAAGTGATACCATACCAAAAAGTATTTCTTATGAAAAGATTCGACTTTGGTTGAAAAAGTATTATTCTGTGAAAGAAGAAATTCTTTTTGTTTCTAAGAAAAATCCTCATAAATTAGAGGATTTGATTGAAAAAAATCCTTATCCTAGTCTTTATTTTTTAGGGCCAACGAATGCTGGAAAGAGTACAATGATTGATAGTCTTTTGAAGAGTAAAAATTTGGAGTCTTTTGTCACTATGAGTGAATTTCCAAATACTACTTTAAATTTTTTAAAAATACCTTATAATGGGAAACAAATTTATGATACGATTGGTTTTGTAAAACAGTCGATTGTATATGAGGAAGAGTTATTAAAGAAAGTAAATGTGAAGAAGGAAATAAAGCCTATTGGATATCCTGTTTCCGCGTATGCTAGTTTCATAGTAGATGATTTCTTTCGCGTTTCGTTTGATACTAAAGTCAATGTCATTTGGTATGGTAGCGAAAATCTTAAAATTCGTAAAGTTTACGAGAAAAATAAGTCTTTATTGGATAAAGAAAAGAATGTTTTTTCCTTAAATTCTAGTACAAATGTGTTTTTAAAAGGAATTGGCTTTTTTTATGTAAAGGATGCATGTACCATGACAATCTATGGAGTTTCAAAAGAAAGTATTTGTATTACTCCATCTTTTCTAGGAGGTAGAAATGACTAAAATAAGAGTAATGGATGAGACTTTAGCAAATAAAATAGCTGCTGGAGAGGTAGTAGAAAAGTGTTCTTCGATTGTAAAGGAATTGTGTGAGAATAGTATTGATGCAGGAGCTAAAGTTGTTTCTGTAAATTTAATGGAAGGTGGTAAAAAGTTAATTGAGGTCCTTGATGATGGATGTGGAATGAGTAGGGAAGATGCTTTGCTTGCTTTTCAAAGACATGCGACAAGTAAGATATATAAAGACGATGATTTGTTTTTTATTGATACGTTAGGGTTTCGTGGAGAAGCTTTACCTTCCATTGCTAGTGTGTCTCGTGCCGAGTTGACTTCAAGTGATGGAATAGAGGGTACTCATATTATTATCGAGGGTGGTCATGTTTTAGTAAATGAACCTGGTGTATTAAGAAAAGGAACAAAAATGAAAATAACAAACCTTTTTTATAATACGCCGGCCCGACTTAAGTATTTGAAAAGTGAACAAGCCGAATTAGCTAGTTGTGTTTCTTTTCTAGAAAGACTTGCTTTATCTCATCCTAATATTTCCTTTACTTTAAGTCATGAAAATCATGATATTGTAAAGACTTCTGGAAGTGGAGATTTATTAAAAACGATTCATGAGATTTATGGAGTGAGTGTTTCTTCTAAAATGATTGAAGTAAAGAATAGTAATGATGATTTTGATTTATTTGGTTATATTGGAAAACCAGAGATTTTGAAGAGTAATCGTAATCACATGATAGTGATGGTAAATGATCGCGTTATAAAAAATTATGAAATCAATAAAGCGATTAATGATGCTTATTATACTTATAAACCAGATATTAAATTTCCTATTGTGATTTTAAATATATATACAGATCCAACTTTAATCGATGTGAATATTCATCCGACAAAACAGGATATTAAATTGTCCAAGATGGATGTTTTATATGATTTGATTTATACCACTTTAAAAGACGCATTATATAAAAATTTGTTGATTCCGGATGCGGTAGAAAGAATGCCTGAAAGTAATCCTTATAAAACAAAAATAGTGGAAAATGTGATTGAAGAGCAAAAGGAACCATATCGAAAGAGTGAAGTTCAAACTACTTTTGATTTTGAAGCTTCCAAAGAGGATGAAGCAGTAGTGAATCCCGAGATGAAGAGGTTAAAACTTTATCCTGTTGGGGTGGCTCATGGGACATATATTATTGCAGAAAATGAAACAGGTGTGTTTCTCATTGATCAACATGCTGCTCAAGAAAGAGTAAATTACGAAAGAAATATGAGGGCTTTGGAATCAAAAGAAGTAAGTACGACGAATTTGCTTTTTCCAATTACCATTGAACTCAATACAAGTGATTTTTTCGTATTGAAAGATAAATTGGAATTATTACAAAATATGGGATTTGGTATTTATGAATTTGGAATGAATACTTTTGTAGTAAAATCTCATCCAACGTGGTTATTACAAGGCTATGAAGAAGAAAGTATTCGCAGAATCATTGATTTAATCATTGGTGGGCTAGATGGTTTTGATCGAGTGAAGTTTAATGAATCGATTGCTATCACATTATCTTGCAAAATGAGTATCAAAGCCAATATGCATATTTCGCATGAGGCTCAAGAAGAGTTATTAGATGAATTATGTGCATGTGATAATCCTTATAATTGTCCTCATGGAAGACCTACTATCATTAAATTTAGTATTTATGATTTAGAAAGAATGTTTAAAAGAAGTATGAATTAATACTTTTTTATTTTGAAAAAATTTGCTCTTGTTAGTAAAACAATGTATACTATAAATAGTTTTGAGGTGGATTTTGATGCCAAAAATAAAGTGAGAGGAAGTAAATCGTTTATGATATTAGCTGTGATTGGACCTACTGGGGTTGGAAAAACAAAGTTAAGCATTGAGCTTGCAAAAAAGTATGATGCCATTATTGTGAATTGTGATGCTATGCAAGTTTATAAAGATTTAAATATTGGAACAGCCAAAATAAAAGAAGAGGAAAAAGAAGGAATTCCACATTTTTTATTTGATTTTGTTCCAGTTACTACAAATTATACCGTTTATGATTATCAACAAGATGCTCGCATGCTTTTAAAAAAGTATGCCAATCGTAATATTATATTTGTTGGGGGAACTGGTCTTTATTTAAGAGCTTCTTTGTTTGATTATCGTTTTTCTTTCGAAGATGATGTTACTTTTGATGGGGAATGTTATTCGAATGAAGAACTATACGAGATGTGTCTTTTAAAAGATTCGAACTGTGATATCCATCCACATAATAGAAAAAGATTGATTCGTTTTTTACAAAAAAAAGAAGTGGAAAAAGTAGAACCTAAGTTATTATACCCAACCATCTTTATCGGGCTTACTACAGAACGTAGTCGTCTTTATCAAATGATTGATGATCGAGTAGATCAAATGATGGAAGAAGGATTATTGGAAGAAGTAAGACCTTTCTTTGAAAAAAAAATTTATAGTAAAGCTCTTACTACAGGTATTGGATATAAGGAACTTTATAAATATTTGGATGGAGAATTATCTTTCGAAGAAGCAGTCACGCTCATAAAGAAGAATTCTCGCCATTATGCAAAACGTCAATATACTTTTTTTCGTCATCAGTTTGATGTAAAATGGTTTTCTGTAAATTATGAAAATTTTGATAGAACAGTAGAGGAAGTAGAACAATATATAGAATCCTTTTAGCTTTCTTTTAGTTCTAAATAAATATTTTGTTTAAAGTTGTGTTCTGTAACGATAACTTCACCAGAAGAATCTATTTCTTTTAGTTGAGATGTGGTAATTAGGAAATATTTATGTTGTAGATAGTCTTTTCCATCTGTGCTAACTGGATCATCCCAGGTTAAATCTAAGTGAAGCCATGTATCATTTAAATAAACAGCATTCCAAACATGACCTTCTTCATCACTTTTATTTTCTGGAGTCATTGCTACTTTAAAATTTGGAACATTCATTTTCGTTAAGAATAGTGCCATTGCATCTGTATAACCGTTACATGTAGCGTATCCTTCTATTAAAGGCCCGTATGCAGTATAGGAATGATATTCACTGGTGCCATTATTGTTTCTTTCAATATCATATTTTGTATTGTTGATGATGTAGTCATGTATGGTTAATATTTTGGTTTCTAAGTCCATATCGTTTGTGATGATAGAGGTGTAAATTTC
The DNA here is from genome assembly GCA_964418205.1 of uncultured Muribaculaceae bacterium. GTDB lineage: Bacteria > Bacillota_I > Bacilli_A > RF39 > UBA660 > Ventrenecus. Next base: position 1,414 of record CAYQKO010000028.1, on the reverse strand, counting down.
ATCAACTTTATTGTTAATCCTATCGATTTCCTCTTGAGAATAAAAGTATTCTATGGAAACTGTAACATCACCAGCTTCGCTGATGACGGTTTTTACATTGGAAAAACCATTGTAAGGATGAACAAAATTATTCAGATGCGTTAATAAGTCTTGGTCTTGACTTAATTCTTTTACATCATTTAGGCAGTTTGTATATTCACTTGGACAATAAAAGGTAAATTTTTTCCATCCATTATCTACAATCGTGTAAAATATATTTTTTAAGTCTTGTTTGCTTAATGGGGTATAATCGTCTGTTCTTTGGACAAATAAATAATCTTCTTGTTTGGCATAACTATTTTGAGGTTGTATGGTGACAGTAGGCTCTTTATGAATGATATTTATTGTCCAATTTGTAATGTTGTCTATATTAAACAAAATAAAACTTAAAAATAACAAGCAAAAAATAGGAATTAGAATTTTTTGACATAATTTTTTCATGAATCATCAACCTAAAATCATTGTAGCAAAAAAGGTTAGCACCTGCAATGAAAAAATGCAGCGCACATTTAGAAATAAACCAAAAGAAAAGATTACTATTTTTGTTTACAGTAATCTTTGTATACCTTTTAGAAGCCTACTTTAGGCCATTTCTTTTATTTTTTTGCAAAGTCTTGATTTTTCACGAGCAGCAGTATTTTTCTTTACTAAGTTTTTACTTGCGGCTTTATCAATATATTTTTGAGTATCGGCAAGGAGTTTTTGAGCAGTTTCCTTATCTCCAGCTTCTATTGCTTTATCGCATGAGCGAATACAGTTTTTTACACGAGCTTTTAGTTCATGGTTATTTTCTGTTTTTTTCGCAATAACTTTAATTGCTTTTTTTGAACTTTTAATATTAGCCATACTATTATCTCCTTTCTTCGTTAAGTCATGTATAATTTTAACAGATTAAAAGCCATTAGACAAGTAGAAAAATCGATTTTCTTCCATTCCTATCGGGAAGTAAATTGTAAATTGACAAGAAAATAGACTCTTTGATACAATTATCATAGTGAAACTAGAAAAATGAATGATTTAGGGAAAAGTGAGTTGATCAAAATGAAAAAGGGCTTTACATTAATAGAAATATTGGGTGTGATTGCAATTATAATAGTTCTATTGCTTATTGTTGTTCCTGTTTATAATGGGGTTACCACTCGTATGAAACAAAATATTTATGATTCAAAAGTAAGTGAAATTTTAGCAAAAGCAGAAAGTTATGCGGAAGATACAGGAAAATTTGTATTAACCGTGGATACCTTGATTGAAGATGGAAGTCTTTCTCCAGATAATGAAACTGGGATTTATAAAGATCCTAGAGACAACAGTAAGATGAACTGTGATATTATTGAAGTTCATTTTGAGGACAATCAATATACTGGAAATTATATAG
>CAYQKO010000027.1:0-12462 GCA_964418205.1 uncultured Muribaculaceae bacterium | reverse complement strand
ATAATAGCATATAATAAAAATATGTGTTGACACATATTTTTGAAAGTGATATAATTAATGTGGAGAGGAGGAAAAATGACGGTTGTAAGGGTAGTGTTGAAAGCACCTGAAAAAGATGGCTGGGTTTTAGTAAGACAAAAAGGTTCGCATGCCATATATCAGAAGAATGGAAAAACCTGCCCTGTACCTATTCATAAGGGAGATATTCCTAAGGGTACACTTTCAAATATTGTTAAAATCACAGGAATTAAATTATAATTTCTGTGAGTTATTAACAATAACAACTGTCATTTCAGGTGACGAGAATGCAAAGATATTTTTATCCTGCAATTTTTTCAAAAGAAGGAACTTGTTATAATGTTAAATTTCTAGATTTTGAAAATATTTTTACTTTTGGAAACGGTTTTGATGAGGCTTATTATATGGCACAAGATGCTTTATATGGTATGTTACCAGAATATAAAGAAAATCTTCCACAACCTACTTTTGACTATATGAAAATTAAAGTTAATTCAAATGAATTTATTACTATGGTTGAACTAGATCCAGTAGAACATGAGAAAAAAATATCTTCAAAAACAGTAAAAACGACTGTAACTATGCCAGAATGGCTAAAAAACTTAGCCGATACGAAAGGCATTAATTTTTCTAAGCTTTTGCAAGATAGTATAAAAAGTGAATTAAATTTATTGTAATTTTTTTAGAAAGAGATATAATAATGTTAGCAACCGTTATTTTTCTGAACAGTGTTTCAATGACACTGTTTTTAATGTGTAAATATTGTGTAAATAGCAATTTTTGCTGTTTTTAAAACAATTTTTTGACAAGAAAGATTAATTTTGATAAAATGAAGTTGTTGATAATGATGTTGCTTTACAACCAACGGAGTCAAATCGTGTTTAAGCGTTAATTGAATGAAAGATAGTAAAAATTCTATGAAGTAGGGTGGTACCACGGCACTGTTCGTCCCTAGTGATTAGAGTTTTTTTCTTTCGAAAGAAGGTTTTAAAATGAATCTTGATTTTTGAAAAAAGACAAGGTTGCGTTAAAATAGCATATTTCGACTCACTTTATTGTTATTATGATAGCTTTTCTAAAGAGATTTACAATTACCATTTTTGTACTAGAATATAAGTGATCTATGAAAAAGGAGTAGCTATAGTGAAGCAAAATGTAGAGTTATTACAACAAGAAATAAAAAACGAAGGAATGAGGGAATAAAATTATGAGTATATATGAAGATTTGATGTGGAGAGGATTAATTAAAGATGTTTCTACTCCCAATTTAAAGGATGTTTTAGATAATGAACCAATCACTTTTTATATTGGAGCAGACCCAACAGCGGAAAGTTTACACATCGGTCAATTTCCAACGTTCTTAATGGTTGAAAGATTAAGAAGAGCAGGGCATCATCCTATTATCGTTGTTGGGGGTGCCACTGGACGAGTAGGAGATCCAAGAGGAACAGGTGAAAGAGAAAAAGCTGACATTGCCGTCCTAGAACATAATTATCAAAAGATAGCACAACAAATGAAAAAATTATTTGGAGAAGACATTCAAATTGTGAATAATTTTGATTGGTTTAAAGACATGAATTATTTAGATTTTCTACGTGATGTTGGAAAATATGTAAATGTAAATTACATGATAAATAAGGATTTAGTAAAAAGACAAATGGAAGTTGGAATTAGCTATGCGGAATTTTCTTATATGTTGATTCAAGGTTATGATTTCAAACAGTTGCATGACCAATATGGTGTAACTTTACAATATGGTGGTTCTGATCAATGGGGAAATCTAACAACTGGTATTGAGTTAATTCGTAAATTAGAAGGGGAAGAAGTATATGCTTTTTCCATGCCACTTACTACAGATTCCAATGGGAACAAACTAGGAAAATCTTATGGGAATGCTTTATGGCTAGACATTGAAAAAACTTCAAGTTATGAGTTGTATCAATATATTTTGAATTTTGAAGATGTAATGATGGAAGATTATTTAAAAAGATTCACATTTTTATCTCGAAAAGAAATAGAAACTATAATGGGTGAACATTGTGAAAAACCAGAACTTCGTATTGCCCAAAAAGCATTAGCGAAAGAAGTAATTACATTCTTACACGGAGAAGAAGAATATCATCATGCGAAAGAGGTTTCAGAATGTTTATTTACAGGGAATGTTTCCAAGTTAAGCGATAAAGAAATAGAAGCTGTTTTTAAAGGTGTTCCAGTAATTTTATACGAAGAAAAAAAGTTGCTTGATTTTCTAGTAGATAACAGTATTGCTTCAAGTAAAAGAGAAGCTCGTGAATTTTTAAATGGCAATGCCATTACAATTAATGGTATGGTAATTAACGAAGAAGATTATCTTCTGGATAAACAACGTCGTTATAATATAATAAGGCGAGGCAAGAAGAAATATTTTCTTGTAGATAATCAAAAGATGGATTGATTGATATTTTTTAAATTGGTACTCAGGAAAGGAGTATCATTTTTTCTAGAATTACATCATGGGTGAGAAAATCTTGTTTAATTTACATATTTTTGTTACAATTTTGTTATAAGGATGTGGAAGTTATGTTATTCGAAGATAAAACAATAATCAAATCAATGAAAAAGAATATTATGGGTTCCTTTATCGCACCACTACTTATCATCATTTTTGCTATTGTTCTATATCAAAATCCTGAAAATTTTATTTCTGTTGCGGTAAGTATTTTTGGATATGGTGCTATTTTTCTAGGTGTCTTAAATTTAGTCATGTATTTTCGCCTAAAAGAAGAGGAAAGATATTTAAGTAGGCAAATGACGAATGGTATTTTATTCATTTCGTTTGGCATCGCGGCTTTTTTTGAAAATGCTTTATTTACAGAAATGATTACTGTTATTCTAGGTGCTTATGTATTATTGCAAAATGCAAGTAGAATAAGCCTTTCTTTTACACTTCAAAAACTTACTAAATCCATATGGCTTTATATTTTCGTTATGTCACTGATGAATCTCATAATAGGCTTATTCATCATTGTGAATCCTTTTCCAGCTTCTCAGTTAAACTTTTACTTGGCAAGTTTACTAGTAATCGCGGAAGCCTTTTTGATCATCGAAAACTTTATTATCTTAATTGGTGTGAGATGCAATGACAAAGAAAATTAGTAAAATATTAAGTTTTCCTTTTCGAATCCTTTTTAGCCGTTTTACCTTAGCATTACTAGCTTTAGTGATTCAAGGCGGACTAATAGGCTTAGTTTATTTCTTTTTCAATAAGTATCTTATTTATTTTCTTGGTGGTATAGGCTTCTTTTCCCTTTGCTTAATTGTATATATCATCAATTCCAACATTTTAAGTGAATTTAAAACCTCGTGGATTATTCTTATTTTAACTTTACCAGGATTTGGTGCTTTCTTCTTTTTGTTTTGCAAAATAGAACCAACCATCCGTTCCTTAAAAACGCGTTTACAGTTTTTTAAAGATTTAAACCAGCAATTTCTACCTCAAAATGATCAACTATTAAATGAAATGAAAAAGGAAAATGAGCCTTTTTATCAACATGCCAAATACTTATATAATGTCGGACACTATCCCGTATATGAAGCAGAAGATGTCAAATATTTTAAAAATGGAGAATGCCTTTATCCAGATTTATTAGAAAAATTGCAACAAGCAGAAAAATATATCTTTTTCGAATTCTTTATCATCGCCAATGACGAGATGTGGAATAAAATTTTAGATATCCTAAAAGAAAAAGCTCAAAAGGGTGTAGACGTTAAAATATTATATGATGGGACTTGCTCTTTCCTATTGCTCCCAAAAGATTATCCTGAAACATTAAAACAATATGGTATAGAGTGTCTTGTTTTCTCACCAATTATTCCTTTAATTTCTACCCATTATAACAATCGTGATCACCGTAAGATTGTTGTAGTTGATGGCAAGTATGCTTATACAGGTGGGATTAATATGGCAAATGAATACATAAACACAATTGTTCGCTTTGGCTATTGGAAAGATAATATGATAAGATTTTCTGGCTCCGCAGTCAATACATTCACCATTCTATTTTTAGAATCATGGAATCTAATGCTTTTAAAAAAAGTGGTGAACTGTGAACCATATTTAACTCATTCTACCACTGAGTCTAAAGACGGGTTTATCATCCCTTTTGGCGATGATCCCTTTCATCAAGAACCCATAGGTAAAAGAACTTACATCTATTTATTAAACACAGCAAAAGAAAAAGTAGATATAGCTATGCCTTATTTTGTAGTAGACGAAGAATTTTTAAATGCTTTATTTTATGCCTCAAAAAGAGGAGTGAAAATTAGGCTTATTTTACCAGGTATTCCGGACAAAAAATATGTCAATTACGTTGCCAAAACTTATTATAAAGATTTACTAAGAAATGAAATTGAAATCTATGAGTATACAAAAGGATTTACTCATTTAAAAGTTATGGTGAAAGATGAGGAAGAAGCCGTCGTTGGAACGATAAATCTAGATTATCGTAGTTTATATTTGCATTTTGAAGATGCTGTATTAATGTATAAAGTAAAAGAAATGAAAGAAATTATAGCTGATTTTGAACAAATCTTTAAAGAAAGTAAAAAAATTTCCCAACAAGATTTAAAAGAGTATTCCAAAATGAAATTATTTTTAGGACAAATTTTAAGAATTTTTGGTCCATTGATTTAAAATCTGGTATAATAAATGAAAAGATAGAAAGGGTGGATTTCGTGCGTAAGAATGGTTTTATTGCAACATCAATTATTTACTCCTTTTTTGTAGTCTTTGCGTTATTAATGGCTGCAATTTTATTGAAAAGTGCTGAAAATAGAATTTTAGTAGGGGCTATAAAATCCGATATTCGTTCCGATTTGGCTTCGAGGAGTGGATTCATCATTGATTCTTTAGAAAATCGGAAGTATACAGCGGGAGAAATTGTAAATTTTGCGAATGAAGATTGGATTGTAGCGAAAACGAGTGCAGAAACGGATGCTTCTGTATTCCTTATTTTAAATCGTGCTTTGACAGAAACGGAAATCGTCACTGCGATTAATAAAGAAAAAACAAATACGGAATTTTTTGGTTCCTGTACCACATCAAATGATAAATCCATCTGTACGATAAGGGCTTGTCGAAATTATTTTGGTGGAGAAGAGTATTGTTATTTATATTCTAGTAATACCAACTTGTATAGACGGCCAACTTGGCATCCAACTACTGCTCAATTAAATCAAGATGTATATGGATATGGTCAAACTATTCCAAGTAAAATTATAGAATATTGGTTTACCTATCACAGAGGATTACAAAAAGCTTTGGATAATGGAAAGTTAGCACCTATGAGTTTTAATGATGGCTTCTTTAACTATCCTCAAACGAATCAATCTTCCATTTATGTTCGCATGCTTTTAAGTAGTGAAATCACAAATGGAGCTAGTTTTGCAAGCAGTTTACCGAAACCATTCCATTTAGCTACCGTTCTATCGAATGGAAAACAAGTATATATTTATAATGCTTCCAATCAAGTTCAAGCTGTCAATTCAAATACAGCAGCTTACATTTTACCAGTAATTGAAGTCTATAAAGGCTAACAATAAGAAAGGAATGAAACATATGAAAAAAATTCTATTTACCATGATAATCTTTTTTTCTTTTCCTTTCTTTTCCTTTGCTTCTTCCCGTTATGATGTGGAAACCATGCTCGTGGATGCCTCTATTTTAGAAAATGGTGATATGCATGTGAAAGAACTTATTGTAGTGAATGGAAATTTTACCAGTTTTGAAAAAGACTTAACATACAAAAATAGCAATTGGGAGTATCATACTCCGAACGAGCTATTTGATGATGCCATTTATAATGGTACAGGATTAAAAGATGTGACAATTCAAGCCAAAAAAGGAATAGACGAGGTTACCTTTGATAGTTTCGAAGAGGAATACACTTCCATTACCAAAACTTATTATCGAGAAGACGCTCAAAATTTAGAATACGTAGAATCCAGTATCCAAGACGGGAAAACCTATACCATTTTTTACGAAAGTACGAATGAAACAGTTGCTTTTATGCTAGAATATACCATTACTGATGTAGTAGTATTACACGAAGATATTGCTGAAATATACTGGCCATTTTTAAGAAATACTTTTGATAATACCATTATGAAATTTTGTGTTAAAATTCATTTTCCTAAAGCTTTAGATTCTAATGATAGCCATAACTATATTCATGGAGATATTACTGGAAATATCGAACAAATAGATGAAAAGACTGTTTTAGCTACCTTTACCAAGCTTTCCTCGAATACAAGTATTACCATTCGTTCCACATTCCAGACTTCTATGGTTCAAAATATTATTTTAAAGAAACAAACGAATACCCAAGCCTTACAAAAAATAGTGACCAAAGAAAATTGCAGAGTTGAAGAAGATTTAGCCGAATATCAACGCATCAATAAAATAAAAACATTTGTTCAAAATTTTTGCATTCTTTATGTTCTATGTCTTTTCATCTGGTGGGTATTTGTTCTAATACGTTATCAATTGCCATATCATATCAAAGAGAATCCGAAATATAATCCAGAAATACCAAAAGAGTACAGTATTGAAGTTTCCTCTGTTTTACTTTATAACCGTGTTTCTTATGATGCTTTCTGTGCTTCCTTATTATCCTTAATAGCTCGCGGGATTGTTTTAGTAAAACCAGGGAAAAACGATAACTATGAACTATCTTATTATGAAACGCAAAGGCTAACCTATACGGAAGAGCTATTAGTGGATTTTCTCTTTGAAAAAATAGGTAGCAATAAAAGTGTTACTTTAGATGCTATAGAAAACTATGTAACTGGGGAAAAATCTTCTCTTGTGTTTGCTAATTTCTATTCCAATTGGCGTCGATGCGTGCTAAAAGAAGCAGACCGTCAGCACTTTTATGAAAAAAATGGCCTTCCTATTATTACGAGTATTTTCGCTTTACTCATCATTATTTTTGTTTTATTTGCAAGTGTTTATTTTCGCTTAAATATTCTACTACCTTGGATTTGCTTTATTATAACGATATTATTTTGTATATATTGTTGGATGATTAAAAAAAGAACCAAAAAAGGGCAAATAGACTATATGAAATTTCAAGCCTTATCACAATACTTAATGGATTTTGATAGTCATTTTAAACAGTCTTTACCAAAAACAGTGGAGTTTCCCATCTATTTTGCTTATGCGAGCTTATTTGGAATAACTGATCAAGTATATGAACAAATGAGAAAGAAAACAAAAGGAAAGAAAATCGATACTCAAATTACTAGAATGAATACTTTAAACCAAAAAGTAAAATATGCCATGATGTTAAATCAGGAAATGGTTTATGAGAAGAAAACTTAAAGTTTTTTTCTTTTTTTGTGCTATAATGAACTGGGTGGTTAATCATGCAATTTACATTAGAGGATAAAATTGTGGATGTCGTAACCGAGCGAAAAAACAATAAAAACTTATATATTCGAGCGATGGATTCCCATACTTTACTAGTAACTTGTAATTATCTTATTTCAAAAAAAGAAATCTTAAAGATATTGGAAAAAAATCAAAAATCTCTTTTAAAAATGTTAAATCAAAAAGAAAAAGAAGAAACCAAAGGGCAATTCTTTTGGTATTTAGGAAAATCATACAATAAAGTCTTTGATGAAACCCAAAAAAAAGTAACGTTGGAAGGAAACAATGTCTTTTCAAAAGATGAAAAAATGTTAGAGAAATTTTATAAAAAGGAATGTCTTCGAGTATTTCAAAGTGAAGTAGAAAGAATTGTGGAATACTTTCCAAACATTCCAGATTTTACTTTACGAATTCGATATATGAAAACGAGATGGGGAGTAAACAATCGAAGTAATCATACCATTACTTTAAATAGTGAACTTTTAAAAAAAGATTTGGATTTATTAGATTATGTCATTATTCATGAATTATGTCACTTTTATGAAGCCAATCACAGTAGTCGTTTTTGGAGGTATGTCGAAGAATATTATCCCCATTACAAAGAAGCAAGAAAGAGGTTGAGAGAATGATTATAACATCAGTGCAAAATGAAAAAGTTAAAAACTGGGTGAAGCTAAAAGAGAAAAAAGCTCGTGATTTCACCAATACTTATTTCATTGAAGGAGATCATCTTTTAAAAGAAGCCTTAAAAAAGAATGTAGTACTAGAAATTATTTCTTTAAACGAAGAGCTCTATGATGACATTCCTTGCTATCAAGTAACCGAAGGAATTTTAAAAAAATTAACCAGTCAAGTAACCACGCCTAATATCATGGCGGTTTGCAAAAAACAAAAAAGGGAAAAGATAGAAGGTCCAGTAGTTTTATTAGATGGAATACAAGATCCAGGAAATTTAGGGACAATCATCCGAAGTGCTGTAGCCTTTTCCATCCCGAATATTCTATTAAGCTTAGACACGGTTGACTTATATAATCCCAAAGTCATTCGGAGTACCGAAGGAATGCACTTTCATATCAATATTATCCGTCAAGACTTAGTAGATAGTATTCAAACATTAAAGAATGAAGGCTATACCATTTATACTACCAATGTTCATGAAGGAAAAGATTTAGCAGATTTAAAATTTCCCATGAAAACAGCTTTTCTAATTGGAAGTGAAGGAAGTGGTGTGAAAAAGGGTCTAGAAAATCTTGCTCACGATTCCTTAAAAATTCCTATGAATGAACGATGTGAGTCGTTAAACGCCGCCGTTAGTACAAGTATTATTTTATACGAATACAGAAAAGAGTGGAAGAAATGATTTATTTTGGCTATACAACCATGACGCATGGTATAAAAGGAGAACTAAAATGCTTTACTGATTTTTCTTTGAAAGAAAGAGTTTTACAAAAAGGATTTCCTATTTATATCAATGATACTCTTCATCAAATTACCAATGTACGTCCTCATAAAAATCATTATCTCATTGAATTCGACCATTTAAAAGATATTAACTTAGTCGAAGATTTTCGTAACCAAATAATTTATATTAAAAAAGAGGATTTACATTTAAAGGATGAAGTAATGATAGAAGAATTCATTGGCTATACCATTATAGAACAAGAAGAAATACTTGGTAATGTCATAGAAATTGTGTATAATAAAAGCGGAATACTATTAAAAGTTTCAGGAAAGAATTTTTTTTATATTCCCTATATAGAATATTATATTCAAAAGATTGATCAAAAAATGCAAAGGATTTATACATTACATGCAAAGGAATTGATAGTATGAAAATAGATATTTTAACTTTATTTCCAAATATGTTTCAGGGCTTTCTAGAAGAATCTATCATAAAAAGAGCCATTGCAAAGAAACAAGTAGAAGTAAACATAATAGATTTTCGAGAATTTTCCAAATTACCTCATAATCAAGTAGATGATACACCATATGGTGGAGGAGCTGGAATGGTTTTAAGATGTGAACCTCTCATAGAAGCCATAGAGTACTATCGCAAGGAAGATACAAAAGTCATATTAATGTGTCCTCAAGGTACGCCATATAAACAAGCAAAAGCTCGTGAATTATCTCACGCAAAGCATATTATATTAGTATGTGGGCATTATGAAGGGTATGATGAACGAATTCGCTTCTTTGTAGATGAAGAAATATCCATCGGGGATTATGTTTTAACGGGTGGAGAGCTCGCAAGCATGGTATTAGTAGATTCCATCACGAGACTTCTTCCTGGAGTGATCAATGAAGAATCTATAAAAGAGGATTCCTTTTCGGACAACTTACTGGATTATCCAACATACACAAAACCTGCTGAGTTTCGAGGTATGAAAGTACCTGAAGTATTACTATCAGGAGATCATAAAAAAATTAAAGAATGGCGAGAAACATCCGCGATAGAAAATACCAAGAAAAGAAGATCCGACTTAATATCATAGGAGGTTTATATGCAAACTTACAAAATGGAAAAAAAGCCCCAAAAAAGAAAAGTAAAGAAAAATGTGAGTACAAAGGGCTATCGGTTAAACTTAAAACTAAAACCACGGCCAACTTTTATTGAAGTAAAAGAAATATATATTTTTCATCCAGATTTGAAAGAAACGGTTCTAAAAACTCAGTTTCATCGCGTTTTTCGTAAACTATTTCGCATTGTCATGGCTTGTGATGAAGAAGCATCTGATGGGGATTTCGCCTTAGCATTATCTGAAATCGAAAGAGCAAGGCAAGTATTGAAAGATAGATACTTACATCAAATAAATCAAAAAGAATGTCGTGAATTTTATAAAAAATTAGCTTTTTTAGAAAAAGAGATCCAAAAAAAACTTGTTCTAAGAAATCAAATTCAAGAAATGATGTTAGAACAACAAATGATGATAAAAGAAGAAAGAGGGCGGGGACGTTAGTGAGAGTCTTTGATTTTGATAATACCATCTATGATGGGGAAAGTACTTTTGACTTTGCCATCTTTATTATGAAAAAGAAGAAGAGTCTATTCAGGTTTTTACCTGCTTTTCTATGGCTATTATTCTTATATAAAATATGCAAAATGAATGTGAAAAGCTTTCAAAAAAGGCTAGAGAAATATACTCAGTCATTTCTAGCAAACAAAGAATTTGTTTTAGAATGTGTCCAAGAATTCTGGGACGAAAACATTGAAAAATTGTATCCTAACATGCTTAAGATGATTCGAAGGGAAGACATTATAATTACTACATGTCCTCGCTTTTTAATTCAAGGGATTCAAGATGTAATTCATACAGATCATATCTTAGCAACAGAGTTAGACATAGAAAATGGAAAAATAAAATATTTAAACTTTCAAGAAAATAAAGTCAAGAATTTCAAAAAGAACTATCCTAAGGTGACTATAAAAGATTTTTATACGGATTCCTTTAATGATCAACCTTTAATGGATATATCTACCAATGTCTTCTTAGTCCGAAATGGTGTTTATAAAAAAATAAAGTAGTGAGTGTAAAATAAGTACGGGAAAGTTCAAGAATTATAATATATTTAAATGTTTGGGATGGTTTTAAGGGCGATATTAGTATATTTATTATGAATTTTGTAGAATCAGATAAAGATTTATATATAATTAATGCACAAGTCAATGCACAAGTCAATGCACAAGATACTGCACATGATACTGCACAAGATACTGCACATGATACTGCACATGATAGAGTAAATGTGGCAAAAAACATATTCAATGGTGATATGATGAGTAAGATTAATGATTTAATAAAAGATTACACTCTACCATTAAGACAAGGAGGAATACATATGAAAAATTTACAAATTAGAAATTCAACAGCAGAATTTTTGATATTTACAAAACAAAATAAAGAAAAAACTATTGAAATAACTGTTGATGAAGAATCAGTATGGTTAAGTCAAAAATGAATGGCTGAATTATTTGGAACAACTAGAAACAGTATTCCTATGTATTTAAAAGCTCTTTTTAGTAAAGAACCATAATGCAACAAATCGGCTATAATAGGAAGCAAAAATAGAAATGGAGAGATTATCGTGTCACATTATAATGCTTATGATAGCTTTAAAACAAAAAAAAGTATTGAAAAGAAACAGAGAGCAAAGGAAAAGGCTTTTGGGGAAAAAGATAAAGATATTGATAAATTTGTTATTGATGATTATCATGAATTTGATGTTGTTATTGAAGTTAGATATGATGATGCATATATTCTTCATAAGGATGAGATAGTACTAGCTAAATTACGTAAAGATATTAATATAGTATGTAATCAAGTTATTTTCCCAGGGGATAGAGTTGTACTTGAAAAAGAAAACAATGATTATACTATAAAATATTTATTAAAAAGGACATCATTCCTTTCAAGAGTCAAGAAAGATAGTACTCGTTTCAATGATGTGGGTTCGACAAAAAATATTGCTTCTAATGTAGATTTAGCCGTTATTGTAGTCGCTGCTAAAGAACCTCCATTACATCCAAAATTTATAGATAGATATTTAATGATTTTAGAAAATAGTAATATTCCAACTATAATATGTTTAAATAAATGCGATTTAAAGACAATTGATGATGAAGAAATACTAGATGTATATAGAGAATTAGGCATAATTGTAGTTGAAACATCAACATACGCTAATATTGGTATAGAAGAGTTAAAACAATATTTGAAAGGAAAACAAGCAATATTTGTTGGTAATAGCGGTGTTGGTAAATCCTCTTTAACGAATGCTATCATGGGTGATGATGAGATAAAAACGAGTCATGTCAGTGATAAAAGTAAAAGAGGAAGGCATACCACTACAACTTCCAAATATTATGTTTGGGACGATGATTCTTCTATCATAGATACCCCTGGTATAAGAAGTTTGGACATATCTACTTTTGAACCAATAGAAATACAAGATTATTTTCCAGAATTTGCTATGTGGAAAGATAAATGTAAATATAGTGATTGCCTTCATTTAAACGAACCGTATGAATCATGTGTTGT
>CAYQKO010000026.1:0-12637 GCA_964418205.1 uncultured Muribaculaceae bacterium | reverse complement strand
CACTTATTTAGATTTTGATGATCATAATAATTGGAATAATATCTTAAACTTGATGCTTTCCAGTGGATATTTAACAATTGATAAAAAAGTGGAAGAAGATGGCTTTAAAAAAGTATATGTAAAAATACCGAATAAAGAAGTAAAAGAACTGATTACAACCATTATGGCAAGTTCTTTAACTGCTCGAAATGACAATCCATCATTCTGAGCAGTTGAATTTCGAAAAGCATTAGCAGAAGGAAATAAGGGTAAGATAGAAAACATTATTAATCAGATGTTACAGTCTATTTCTTATATGGATTCTCAAGAATATTTCTATCATGCTTATTTATTAGGAATTTTTAAAAGTTATTTAGATAATAGATACTATATTGTAAAGTCGAATCGAGAAGCAGGAGTAGGAAGATTTGATGTTATGATAGAAAAAGTAGATAGAAGTACTGGATATATCTTTGAGTTTAAGTTAGCGAACAAAGAGGAAGATATGGAAAGTTTAGCAGAGTCTGCTTTAAATCAAATGAAAGAGAAAGAATATTATAAAGAATTAGAGTTAGATCAGGTGGGTGAAATCCATGAAATTTCTATCGTATTTGGAAAGAAGCATTGTATCGTAAGATAGCTTCTTTCTTTTTTTATCAAATTTACTTGTATGAAAATTATTGGTTGTTTATTGAAATCAGTAACTGGATATGTTACAATACAGTTATGTAAACGGTGAGGTGGAATTATCTATGAATAAGATAAAAAAGCTATTTGTGATACTATGCTTATTTTCTGTTTTTATACCTATGGTAAATGCAGAGTGTGATTATGAAACACAAGTAAAGCTAAGAGCACAAGCAAATAATGTGAAAGCTACGTATGAGATGGTAATGCGAGGAACAGGAGAATTTGAAGAAGGAGAATATATTGATGAAAATGGAACGCAAGAAATATATGAATTGGAAGATCCTGCTATTGAAGTGAGCGTCTATAACATCATAGAAGAATTATATGTTACAATTAAGAACTTAAATACCAATGTTACTACAGTCTATTATTATGAAGATACGAATAATGGAACAATTTCTTGGGATATTACCGATTTTTCTGAAATTATTGAGTATGAGATTAAAGTGTATTCTACTCTTTCAGATTGTAATGATATTGAATTAAATAACATAAGTCTTGTGGTTCCTAAGTATAACGAACACAGTTGGCAACCTTATTGTTATGGGGTAGATGAATATTACTGTGATGAATGGATTACTCAAGAAATTAATATGAGTGATGATTTAGTGGAAAAAAGTGGTTATGAATATCAGCAGAAAAAAGCTGAGGAAGTACAAGAAGAAGAACCACAGACGGAGGACGAAAGTTTTTGGGAAAAGTATGGACTTTATGTTGAAATAGGAATTATATTACTTATAGGGGTTGCCGCTGGTGTGGTTATAGTGATTAAGCGGAGGAGAAGAGTATTATGAAAAGAAGCAAGATGATTTTATTATTGACAGTGTTATTATTTAATGTATGCTTTTTATTTACTAAGAAAGTTGAGGCATACCAGATATATTATAATTCTGTAGTAACTAGAAGTAATCCTGAGATTAGAAAATATTTAACTCGGATTAATGGAGAAAGCTATATGACTTATTGTTTAGATCCTGGAAGGCAAAGAGCAAGTCAATCTACCTCTATTACTTCTCTTGATCCAAGCATATATGCGGTAAATACACCAATGTACAAATTTGCACTAGCTTCTCAATATGTTTATCAATTAATGAAAGATAATGGTTATACTACAATTTCAGATGCTGGTTATGCTGCTGGAAATACCGCTTTTCGATTAATTGCTCGTGCATTTTATGATGGCGGTTTAGTGTATAGTGGCCTTAAAAGTGCTTATAATGCTTATAACAATATGGGTGCTGGGTTAAGAAGAATTAATGGTATTCAAAATGGAATAGATATTGCGAGTGCAGCGATTAGTTTTGCCAACCAATATGGTGGAACCGCTTATAGTGATATTGTAGATGCTGGTTTAATTCATAGTGTCACTTGGACTACTGTAAGAAGTGAGATTGTTCAGATTTCTGGTTCAACAAACTATCAGTTAACTGTTGAAATTACTCCTAGTGATTCAAATATTTATAGTGTAGATTATTCAAGATTTTCCATTGGATTTTTAAATACAACTGCACCTATTGTTAGCCAAAGTGCTTCTCAAGGATCTGGAAATAATGCTGTGATTACAGTGGTATTTAATGGAGCAACATGGGATCAACAAGATTTGGCGGCTTATGTAGATACTTATTATTGTGATCCAAATGATGCAAGTTCTATGCTTTATTTGTTAAACACGACTAAGGATAAGCAAAGATTTATAGTTGTTTTGCCAGGAACTGTTGGAACTTGTACTTCGGGTAATGCAAGTCCGTATGGTGGTCACCGATCTCGTATAAATACTGGTGATGGTGGTAATAATATTTGTTCGTGCGATACCTCAACTGGTAATTACACTTATACAGATAAAGATGGAAATAAAACAACATGGGCTGGGACAGAGTCAAGACCTAGTAGTGTTCCAAGTAATGTATTTTGCCCAAATACTTGTACAAAAAAAGTGACTTGTGATAAAGTAGATAACAAATATTATTGTAAAGATGGGGAAGTATGTACGGAAGAAGAATATAAGAAAGAATGTACTCATGATTGTGAAAAATCTTCTGACAGTTCTACTGGTTACTACTGTCCAACAGATGATGGAAAAGGGAAAGAATGCCCTGAAATAGAATATCAATTAGTATGTGAAAATGATGGTGTTAACTGTGCACCAGAGATTAGCTTGCCTTCTAATTGTAATAACTTGAATAGTTATGAAGATGGTGATCTTAACAGCACTGTAAATGGTACAGTAAGTGATATTAATACAACGGTATCTTCTTGTAATTCTGATGTAAATCAAGTAAAGAAATGTGTGTTAGGAAAAAGTGATGTTGCTGGAAATTCCTATGAAGCAACAAATGAATTAACTGAAAATATATATTGTAAAGTATACTGTAAAGAAAAATATGACTTTACATTGCCAACAGCCCAAATAACAACAAGTGGTAGGTACTTTACTTTAGAAACAACGGTAACAGGTGAAAGAGATTGTTATACAGCAAGTGCTTCAAGTAGTCAACAACCGATTGGCTATAATAGTGAAGGACAGAATCAATTCCAATTAGATTTAAAAGCCGCACAAAAAGAAGTGATTGATAAGTATAACGATTATGCTAAATGGAAAGCCGCTGCGGCGACCGACGCAGAACCTCATGATTTGGAAGCTAAATGCGAAGATGATGATGAACCTGTGGTAACCGACCCTCAGAATGAAGCAAATTATGATGTTGGCTCTTATGAAGTTGTTTTCTGCGATGATGATGTTGTGGACGGATCAACGTGTAGTGACACAGCAACGCAGTATACTAAGTCTTGGAGTTGGTATGAGTACGATTATAATGGAAATAGAAAGTTAAATAAATCTGAAGAATCGTATAGTAGTGGGTCGTGCGGAGATTGTTGCTGTACGGAAGGAGACAATCCTGACTCTTGTAGTGAATACGATAAAGAAACAGGAAAGTGTAAAGATACATATCACGTGGAGGATCGGGATGATGCCTTGGCAGCTTTAAAAATAGCTTTAAATAATTTAAATAAGATTATTGCTCAATATAATAGTTGTACTGGTGTTATTACAAATGGCACTATGACTGATATATCTGACATAGTTACTGCTGATTCTACTTCTGCCTCTAGTTGGGCGAATGACATGGAATTTGATCCAAATGTAGAGTATTGGTATAATCAAGATTACATGAATGTACTATCTGGAGTTTTTGTAGAAACTAGTAGTAAAGCAGAAGTCACAAACAATATGTTTTGCTCTGGAAATGTAACAGATCAATATGTATGTTTGTCAGGAGAAACGAGTACAATGTCGACTCCTTTGACGGGGGTAGTTACTTGCGATGATGATGGATGTGCAAAGAAAAATTTCTATATTAGTAATGCGAAATGGATTCGCAAAACAAAAATTAATGAAACAACCTTTGCATCAGATAGCAATTTCTCAACTTATACTCAATATGGAACTATCAAGGCAGACTGGGCTAGTAAAACAGATTACTTATTAACAAATTTACCAGAAGGTTCTTTCCCAATTTCTTTGATTACAAAGACTGGTGTATTTCCTTTTACCTTTAAGTTTAGTAATATAGGTCAATACAATGATAGTAGTAAGTTGGGTAGGTTGATTGGTGATTCCAACAGTGTTATTGTAACGAATGCAACGTTACCTGATTCTGTAAAGTGTAATGCGGATAGTGAGTCTGATGCTTCTGTGGATGGTGGTTATGTTTGCCATTATTTGAATAACTGTTCTGGGGATAATTGTGATTTCTCTTGTGATCCAGATGATCCAAATGATTGCACTTTTAATGTTTGTACGGATGGAATATGTAAAGTGACTTGTGAAAATTGTATCTTTGATGGAGAAAGCTCTACGTATAGTTATCGTTCTGTTTCTTTGAATAATTTGTTTCCAAATGGTTTAACAGATCGAGGTTATAATTGGTCTAGTGTGAAAGGAGAAGTTACAAAGAAAGAGATAGAGAGTGCTGGAGAATCCATTTATGAGGAAGCACAATATTCGTATACGCTTACTCCTTCTAATATGAAGCAGATTCGTACTTATAATAATTTAGCGGGTTCGTTTACGAACAGTACTGTACCAAGTGATTATGCTGGATCTAATAACGTGAAATCGGAGGCTATTTATTGTGAGACAGTAACGATTGGTGGAACCTCTTATAAAATCAATTGTCGTAGTAGTTTCTTAGATTTGATTGATGTGAGTGGAAATAAGTTAGCAACGAATGTTTATCGAATTACAAGCGACAAAGTGTTAGGAACTGCTGCTTTTGAATTATGGACACAGTCGGATTTAGGTGATGGTATTGGTCCTTCATGGAGATTGAAAGGAAGCGGTGTTTCATGAGAGAGTCTTATTGGGGATATTGGATTGTTCTTTTAGGAATCTTTGTTATTCTAATTATGATGTTGGTTTCAAATGTTACAACGACGAATACACAAGATTATTATATTATTAAAGAAGTAACGGAACAATCGATGGTAGATGCAGTTGACTTAGGTTATTACAGAGTCACTGGAGAAATCAAGATGAATGCAGATAAGTTTGTAGAAAGTTTTTTGAGAAGATTTTCTGAAAATGTTAGTTTAAGTACTTATGAAATTAGTTTTTATGGAATTTATGAGTCACCTCCAAAGGTGAGTGTTAAGGTTACTACGAAGAGTGCTACTTATAGTATTGGAACAAGTTCGAGTTCTTTTGATATTGTAAATCGAATTGATTCTATTTTGGAATTGGATGGCTATGCTGAAGGATAAGGAGGAATAAAAATGGGGAATATACTTGTTAAAATAAAAAGATTTTTAAGCAATAAAAATACAGTAACTATACTGTGTGTACTAGCGGGTATTTTGGTAATTTATATTGGATATAACTGGCGAGTTTCTGAAGCAACAAATCCTACTAGTGTTCCATATGCAAATAAAACTTTAACAAGTGGAACTGTGATTACAAAAGATGATATAAGTTATATGGAGGTTTCTAGTTCTGTGTTAAGTAAGGCAAAAAATATGATAACCAGTTCTAGTTTGATTATAGGAAAAGCTGTAGCTTATGGAGATACCATTCAAGCAAATAGTTTTTTCTTTAGTGGAGACTTAAAAGATGCTGGTACCACGGACTATTATCCTCTAGCTAGTATGGAAGAGGATGAAGAGGTAGAAACCTTGCCTGTGAATTTACATACTACTTTTGGAAATGCTATTTATCCAGGAAATTATATTGATTTATGGTTTAAGGGATATGATTCGAATGGAAAGCTTATTTATGGAAAGTTTATTCAAAGTATTCGAGTTCTAGATGTTACGGATAGTGATGGTCGTAGTGTGTTTGAAACTGGGGCGGAAAGTAGAACTCCTGCATCGATTACATTTGCTTTAAAAACGGAATCGAATCTTGGACTTACTGCAGCTGAGTTGAAACAAATGATTAAGACTTCTCAAGATATTGGGGATTTGATTCCTGTACCGCGTAATAGGAGTTATACGGAAAATCCTGGGGAGACTGCAATATCAAGTTCTTATTTGTATTACTATATTCTTTCTCAAGTTTCTGTTGTTCCTTTAGATGATGATGTGAATGCGGAGGGAGAAGAGTAATATGAATGGTTTTTTGGTTAAGTTACAAAGGTTTATTGGAAATAAGAAAACAGTAACAATTCTTTGTATTGCAGTTGGTTTTATTGTTTTATTCGTAGGATATAATTGGAGAGTGAAAAGTGCAATTGATCCAAAACGTGTTCCTTATGCAAAAACAACTTTAGAAGCACGTCATGTCATTACCGCAGAGGATTTAGGCTATATGGAAGTCAATAGTTCCGTATTTAAAAAAGCTTCTAATATTATTCAGAATAGTACAGAACTTATAGGCATGGAAGTGACTTATGGAAATATTATTCAAGAGGGTAGTTTATTCTATACGGGTGATATTACAGATCCCAAGTTATCTCCAGATTATGTTTTGAGTGATATTGGGGATGGATATACAGCGTTTTCTTTATCGGTTGACCAGTTTACAACTTATAATAATTATATTACCATTGGTAGTTATATTGATTTATGGTATAAGGGAGTAGATGATTATAAGAAGATCATTTATACAAATTTTGTCAAAAGTATTCGTGTATTAGATGTACGGGATAGCAAAGGTGTTTCTTTGAATAACCCATCTTCTGGATCCCCTGCAGAGCTTTTGTTTGCTGTTCCAGATGAGTTGTATTCTCTTTTGGTAAAGGCTGATGAATTAGGGGAATTAGAACCTACTCCAAAGGGAGCTAGTTATACCGCAAATCCTGGGGAAACAAAGGTAACGAGTGACTATGTAAAAACTTATATTTTAACGAAGTCTGCAACTATACCAGATGAGACAGTGAGTGAGGAGTAGGTGATTTTATGAATGATGCCATATTTTCTCAATTGGATTTTGGACCAATCGATGAGTTTTTAAAGGATGATAATGTTACGGATATTTCTTACACAAATGGTGGTCAAGTTTGGTTAAAAACATTGGATAAAGGTGTGTATCAGGTGGAAAGACCAAAAATAAATAATGCATTAATGGAAAAGTTGGCTTTTCAATGTGCAAATGTAATGGGAAAGACTTTTAATATGGCTCATCCTATGTTGGATGCGGAAAGTGCTGAATTGCGTTTAAATTTTATTCATGATTCTATTGCAACCAATGGTATCGCGTGTGTGATTCGTAAAACTCCAGCAAAAATAAGATTAAATAAAGAGAAATTGCTAGATGAAAAATATGTTACTGCTTCTGTCCATGACTTTTTAATCAAGTGTGTGGAAGGACATGCAAATATTATTGTGAGTGGTGAAACTGGTTCAGGTAAAACAGAATTAGTAAAGTATTTAGCGAGTCATATTAAGGAAAATGAAAAGATTATTACCATTGAGGATACTTTGGAATTACACTTAGACCGAATTTTTCCTCATCGAGATATCGTTGCTTTAAAAACCAATAATATTGCTAGTTATTCTGATATTTTAGTTGCATGTATGAGACAGAACCCAGTATGGATATTACTATCTGAGGTTCGTTCTGCTGAAGCGGTAATGGCAGTTCGAAACTCAATCTCATCTGGGCACCACATTTTATCTACTATCCATTCGGATAAAGCAAGTTTAATTCCAATGCGTATGTTTTCATTAATTGAAAGTAACATTGATGTAGAGCAATTTGTTACAACCATTCATAGGTATGTTCAAATTGGTATTTATGTAAAGGGATATATGAGTAAGGAATTAGGCAGGTTTCAAAGAGAAATCTTAGAAGTTTGTGAATTTTATGTAGATGAGAATAACAAAGCTCAAGTAAACACGATTTATAAAAAAACGTTAACTGGGGAAATTACTATGAATAATCCTACGAATCACTTAAGGGATTATTTGGGTATTGGTGGTGTTACGTTACCTGAAGATATTTTCCAGCTCGATAATGTAAATGATACTGAGACTTTAGAGACATTATAAAGAAAGGGTAGGGGTTAGAATGATTGAATTGATATTATTGCTTGGATTGGCAATTTTTGCTCTCACTTATTATTTTAATAATGGAGAAAATGTTTATAAGTTTTTTGTGACTCAAGTTTCTACCGTATATGATAAATATGCTCCTTATAGTTTTAAAGAAGTAAGAGCTAAAACAAAAGAGTTGGGGCAGGAATATACACCTAGACAATATTTAACTCAGGTCATTGTTTTTGCTGTTGTAGCAGGTGGTATTAGTTATTTGTATTTCTATAATATTATTATCGCAGTCGTTTATGCTTGTATTGCCATAGCTTTTATTCCTTATCTGGCTTATTTAAGATGTCAAAAAGTTTACAGTGAATTTATCTTTGAACAAATTCAAATCTATACAACCAATGTTATTATGGAATTTAATACGACACAAAGTTTTGTAAAATCTTTAGAGGGAGTTCGTGACTCTGGAATATTAGAAGATCCAGTATTAGCTGATGTTAAAACTATGATTGATATGTCTTACCAAAATGGTACCATTGATGAATCTATTGAATTTTTCAATCAAAAGTATCCGTTTTATATGGTAAAAAATATGAATCAATTATTCTTACAAATCACCAAAGAAGGTGCGAAAGATTCAGGACAAGCTCTTGAAAACATGAGTTTAGATATCGATACATTGGTGGAAGGTGTTTATAGAGATCAAATCGATCGAAAAGAATTTCACACAAAATTTATTACTTTTGGTTTAGCATTATTCTTACTTGTCATGGCGATGCAGTTTTTATTAGGAACAGATTCCTATCTAGAATTAATAGAAACCATATACGTCCAATTAATTCTTCATGCAATTATTATTATCAATTGTTACTTTTTGTTAACAGGAGAAAAGTTTTACTATGAAGATGTGGGGGTGGAGTAATGTATTTTGAAATTATTGCTTTGGCGATTATCTTATTATTTGGAATGAACTATACTGGGAAAATCAGTGCGAATCGTTTTGTTGCAGATAATGAAGTTTACTTTCAAAAATTAAAGGAATCGGATTGGGATTTTTATGTAAGAGCAAAATATGGGGATAAGGTAAATCCAGACTTTCTTTTTAATAATCGAATTAAAAAGGGGTTAATAACGATTGTCATCGTACTTTGCTTTATGATTTCGAATTTAAGTTATATCACAGTATTGTTTTCTGTTTTAGCAGGATACTTGGTATTCCGTATGGATTATAGTAGTTTAAAAAAATACTATAAAAATCATTTGTCAGAGATTGATGCGATGTTACCACATTATTTAAAAGGATTAGAAATCTTAATTCAACATTATACGGTTCCAGTGGCATTAGGAAAAAGCATTGATGATGCTCCTCAAATATTTAAAGAAGGTTTACAAGAATTAATCAATCAAATTAATGATGGAGATGATACAATCAATCCATATATGAATTTTGCTAAAATGTATCCAGTTCGGGATTCCATGAGAATGATGCGTTTATTATATCGTTTATCCCTAGGACGACAAGAACATAAACAAGAACAACTATTAACATTTTCTAAAACGATTTCTAATTTACAACAAAAAGCTCGTGAACTAAAATATAAAAATCGTTTGGATAAGATGGAAAGTAAGACCATGAGTATGTTAATTACTACTGGTCTAGGGGTTATGATATTACTCGTATTTGCCGTTTTACAAATGATGAATATGTAAAAATAGCGTTATTCCAGGTAAATTCATTGATATTTCACAAAAAAAAAGATATAATAATTTTATGATAAGGAGGTAAAAATAAATGAAAGAAGCAACGGGTGAATTAAATATGACAGTTGTAACAGTTGTTGCCATTGCAGCTGTTGCAGCATTCTTCTATGCATTTGTATGGCCAAGTATTAAGGCAAGTATTACAGCAAATACTTATTGTGCAAATGCTACTTGTAATGATGAGAGAAATGATTGTAGTTATTATGACAAAGACGGGGAATTACAAGAACATTTAGATTGCTCAAATTATGATATTACAAATAATGATTAATTTATTTTAGTGGAGGGATAAAAAATGAAAGAGGCGACTGGTGAACTAAATGCTACAGTTATTGTTGTTATTATCGTGGCTATGCTAGTAGCTTTTTTCTATTTTACTATCTGGCCTGTGATTCGTAATAATATGAATGCGACAACTCAGTGCAGCAAAGCAATTTGTCCAGCAGAAAATAAAAGTAATGATGGTCGAACAGTAGAGTGCTATATTTATGAGAATGGCCAAAAGTCAAACTTATTTACGTGTGCTTGGAAGGGGTAATAGAAAATGAAGGAAGCGATTGGTGGTACTTGGTTAATTCAAATTGTAATGATTTTTATCTTCCTTTTTACAGGCTTTATGTGTCTTTCTATTAATCGTTCCAAGGCTTTTAATGTGAAAGATCAAATGATTCAAACAATTCAAAGTTATAATGGAATTGATTTAAGTAGTAGTTATCAAGAGGGGAGTACTGGAGCTCTTGCAGATATTGTAAGCTATATCACAAATAATTCTTATCGTACAACGGGAGTGATGCCAGATAGTGAAGAAGATGGTTTTATTTATCATTGCTTTACGAGAGACGGAAAAGAAACAAGTGAGAAACCTGTTTTTTGTATCGCGGAAGTTTCTGTGAAGAACGATGCAAATGGGGATTTTGCAAGTGTAGAGCTTCCTGAAATGGTTTATTATCATGTGGTGGTGTTTTATCAACTAGATATACCTGTATTGCATGACTTGTTTAATTTTAAAGTTGAGGGAGACACCAAAGTTTTATATGGAGGCGCAAAATGAGACAAGCGATTGGAAGTACATGGATTATGCAATTGGTGATTCTATTCATGTTGATATTTGTCGCCTTTTTATCTTTATCTATCAATTATACAAGGGCTTTTAAAATCAAGAATGAATTGGTGGATATGATTGAAAAGTATGAAGGTATTGGAACTTCGGAAGATACAGGTGCAGTGGATATTATCAATGGATATTTGTTATATAATAATTACGTGGCTCAGGGAAAGTGCGAAACTGGTGAGTATGGGGCAAATAGTTTAACAAATGTAGATATAGAAGAAGCTGACAGCAAAAAGAAGTATTATTATTGTGTAGAAAAGATAGATACTAGTACGGTTTCTTTACCAAATCGAGCGAAATATGAAATTCGGATTTTCTTTCACTTTAGTTTACCAGTTATTGGGGATATTTTTACGTTTTCAGTGGAAGGAACAACAATTGATATTAATCGATCATTGAATGATTTAAATAGATAGAGAGGAAAATGAGTATGAATGTTAAAATTGTAAATAAATATGCAACATTGTTAGCTAGTCTGGATATTGACTTTATTAAAAGTGTTGAAGGAGAATTTACACCAGAAGAGCTAATTATGCAATTTTCTAATTTCTTTTTTAATAAAATGATTTTAGATATTACAGCGATTAAAGATTACCAGGATATTACTAAGATTCAAGAGTTATCTGTGAATATGGACATGAGTAAAGTAATTCTTCTTTTAGATGATTCGGAAGTTGTAAATAGTCCTAGATATTTGTCTCAACTTGTTTCTATGGGGATTTACAATTTCACTCGAAATGTAGATGCAATCAAATTTTTAATAGATAATCCAAATTCTTATAAAGATGTTGCTCAATATCATCAATTAAATAACATGATGAGTTATCCAGATTCTGCTAATGTGGCAGATAATCCCTCTTTCGTTGCACCTCAGATGGTAGAACGTCCAGAACTAAGGGTCATTGGTATCAAAAATGTTACGGATCATGCTGGTAGCACGACTTTGACTTATTTATTAAAAAAACAATTGGAAAAAAAGTATAATGTTGTTGCAGTAGAAGTAGATGGAAATGATTTTGTATATTTCAATGATAAATCTTTAAGGAGGACGACAAAGTTGGATTTACCAAGTTTCATTGCGACAAACTCCCAAGCAGATGTCATTTTGGTAGATTTAAATGAACAGGGATCTATAAAAAGTTGTACCGAGGTTTTGTATTTAATTGAACCTGGATTAATAAAGTTAAATAAGTTGATTCGAAAAGATAGGCAAGCTTTTGAAAAGTTAAAAGGGAAAAAAATTGTTTTGAATCGAAGTGTGTTAAATAACAGTGATGTGGCTGATTTTGAGTATGAATCACGTAGTAAAGTATACTATAATATCCCATATTTAGATGATAAACTAGAAAATCATCAAGTCTTACATGAATTACTAATAAAAATGGGATTTGTTCGATTAGATAGTGAGAATACAGAAAAAGGCGGAAAGTTATTTAGCATATTTAAATAAAATACCAATTTTCAATATTGGTTTTTTGTTATAAGACTTATAATCGAAGTTGTTGAATTGGAAGGGTTATAAAAAAAGCATTCGAATTGTGAATGCTTTTAATTTTTGTTTTCTATCTTTTTTATTTCTTCTAGAGATAAACCTGTAATATTTGCAATGGAATTGAT
>CAYQKO010000025.1:0-12829 GCA_964418205.1 uncultured Muribaculaceae bacterium | reverse complement strand
TTCCTCCACTTTGTTTTACAAAATATAAGGTACATTTGGTTCTGGAAGAATTTCCTGAGGTATAACTACTATAATCGACAGAAGCAATCCATGATGTTGCATTCCATTTTATTGCTACCCCATTCGTACAATTAGAACTTGTAGTATCTAATACATATCCTGTATTTTTACTAGGCATGGTATTACGAATCGTTCCATCTACATAGTATGCAAAGTATAAATCTCCTGGATCTTCTACATTTCCATTGATGAAATTAAAGTTTTCATTCTCTTCATACCAAGCGTAGCTTGTGTAAAGAAATACTCCTGCTACTAATAAAATAGAACATATGGTGAATATTAGGATTCCGATTCTCTTTTTATCACTTTTTCTATATCTTTTTAATTTCATTTTTCCTCCTCACGTATTCTTAATACATTTCATATTTTTATATTAGCTTATTAATAAGCGTATTGTCAATACGTTTCTTGCAGTTTTACACAAATACTTTGGTATTGTTTTTGTGAGGTGAATAATGAAATTTATTGCAAACGACTATAAACCGAATGAGATTTTAAAGTTTATACGGCAAAATGCAGGTGTAACGCAAGCAGAGTTTGCTAAATCTTTGAATAAATCCAAAGACTGGCAACAATCCAATGAGTTAGGAAGAACGAATTATTTATTTCGTGATTTACTAAATATAGCTAACGTATATAACTTGGAAATTGTGATTCAGGAGAAAAGAAAAAAATAGAATTGGAATTTTATTTTTTTCTTCCTTATTTTATGTTAGAATGTTTATAGAATATGGAAGTGAAAATATGAATTTATTGTATATAATATTAATTCTTGTTATTGTTTTATCTTTAGGCGCGATGATGTATATTTCCATTTATAATAAATTGCAATATGGAAAAACGAAAATAGAGCATGTAGAAGGTTTCATTGATCAAGATTTAAGATCAAAGTATGATATTGTTGTAAGGTCTAATGATGTGATTAAGAATAATTTAAATTCTAAAAAAGATTATTTAAAGGATTATATTCTTTCTAAAGATACGGAGATAAGTAATTTTGATTTAGAAAGAAAACTAAAACAAGCCGAGAATATTATTAGTAATTTGTATAATGATAATCCT
The DNA here is from genome assembly GCA_964418205.1 of uncultured Muribaculaceae bacterium. Classification (GTDB taxonomy): domain Bacteria; phylum Bacillota_I; class Bacilli_A; order RF39; family UBA660; genus Ventrenecus. Next base: position 11,707 of record CAYQKO010000025.1, on the reverse strand, counting down.
ATACTTCAGAAGAATGAAAATATGATAGAAATTATGAATGAGTTCAAACTTGTTAATGAAAAATTGGTTGCAGGTATTTCTTATTACAATAAACAAATGAATGTTTTAAATGCTTACATTCGGAAATTTCCAAATAATTTTATTGCAAAAATTCATCATGTAAAAACGAAGCCATTTTTTGATGGAAAAGATATGACTGATATTGAAATTAATGATTTTAAGTTATAAAAGGCTGTAAGAATGTTCTTACGGCCTTATTCTGTGATAAAAAATAGGGAATTTTTTCCTAATGGGTTTCTAAAGTAATCTCGACTAAATAGATTGATATACCTTAGAAGATTTACTTCGCTTTCTGTAAAAATTTTGTCTTCTTCAAAGTCCATTATCATAAAATCTATATATAATTCTATTTTATTTTCATAAATAAACTCGGAATCAAAAACAACATAATTGTAATAGGCGAATCTATCAATAGAATACGTGTTTTCATTATCACAGGCATTATCTTCTTTCCGTACGAGGTAATTCATCCCATCTTTTTCGGCTATCGAAACTGGGCAATTTTCTTTTGTAAATTGATCAAGCGCTACCTCAAGACCTTCTAATACTACTAAATAACCAAAAAAATCATATATTTCTTTTACAAAATCGTGTATATTCTCTGTGATACACTCTTCTTTTAGTTGCAATGAAACGGAATCATTATTTTTTTGAATATTATAATCTGAAATATTCACGAAACTTCTAAGATTTTCAAGAATTTTTTCTTGTGTTTCTTCCACATGTTCTAAATTCTTTTCGATACTTACGTGAATTTGGTTTGCTATGCCATATGCTAAATATTTTCCCATACTTTTTTCTCCTTTCTAAGAAGAGTATTTATTCCCCTTCTAACTATATATACAGAGAAAAAGTCCAATTTCCTTTTTTTTCGAATCATTTCACAAATTTTTCCAGTCATCAATCGTAACACCATTTACTGTGACAGAATAATCATATTTATCACCATAGTTCTTTGATGTTATATTTTCTAATTTACTACTATTATTTAATGAATTGCTATTGTCATTTTTATCATTACCACAGCCCGTTAATCCAACCAGTAAAACTCCACATAATAATATTACTAACTATTTCTTTTTCATTATTTTCTCCTATTCTTCTACAAAAATCATATCTTCATATTTTGTTGAGCTCGTAGTTGATATTAAAGATAAATACTTTTTGCCTAACATTTCTGAAAATTCATATTGATACTCTATCTGTTTACCAGTTTCATCACTAGTAATAGTTAAAGTATTATCCCCAGTAATTTCATAAGTTCCACTAAAATCATAAGTAGCATTAAATACACCTACACAAGTAGAAGTATACTTATTATCTTTTTTAAAAGTTATATCGCACATATGAGATGTAGAAGTTTCTTCTCCTGACCAAGTACCCAATAATTTCGTTATTTGTTCCACATCAGTATTTTTCATAATATTGTTATTATTGTTACCACAGCCTGTCAAACCAATTAATAATACCCCACACACTAAAATCATTAAAAACTTATTTTTCATAATACACTCTTGCTCCTTTGTTAGAATTATTGTATCATATTTTATGAAAACCATCCATACCTTTTCATCTTTTCAGCAAAAAAGAGTAAATTAAAAAGATATTTTTTTCGCAATCAAATCTGGTATAATTCATTTATTAAGGTAGGTTGATTAGTTTGAAAAATTTAGAAAAAGAAATTTTTTACAAAATTATTCTATTCTTGACCAGTCTATTTCTTTTAATCCTTTGCTTTTTAAAAATTCATTTGTTTTTGAAAATGGTTTGCTTCCAAAAAAACCAGAACGTGCTGAAAAAGGACTTGGGTGAGGAGATGTGATTACATAATGGATTGGATTTGTTATATACTTCTGTTTTTCTTTTGCAAAATTTCCCCATAAAATAAATACCACTGGTTCTTCTTTCTGGTTTATTTGCTTTATTATGTAATCGGTTAATCTTTCCCATCCTAAGTTACGATGACTTGCTGGTTTATCTTTTTCTACGGTTAAAACAGCATTTAAAAGTAATACTCCTTCTTTTGCCCATCCCGTTAAATCTCCGTCACTTCTTGGAGGTATTCCTAAGTCATCATATAATTCTTTATAAATATTTTGTAGAGATGGGGGAACTTTTATACCTTTTTGTACGGAAAAAGAAAGCCCATGAGCTTCTCCTTCTCCATGGTAAGGATCTTGTCCCATGATTACTACTTTTACATCTTCATAAGGAGTTAATTTTAATGCTTGAAAAATATAATTTCTAGGTGGAAATATAGTCTTTGTTATGTATTCATGATCCACTACTTCCATGAAATTTTTAAATCCTTCGCTTTCTTCTATGATTTTTAATTTTTCATCCCAACTATTTCCTATCATAATTTCCACATCCTATTAACTGTTTACAAAAGTCTTTTTAAAGCGTGCCAAACAAATGGGGTCACTTTATCTTCTGTTAAAGTATCGATATCTATCCAAGCTGCACCATCAGAATCAAGTCCATCAGCCTCTTTCTTTATATCATTCTCTTTGATTTTCACAATGTATAATAGACCTATATGATGCAAATCTTCCATTACATTTTCTTCTGTTTGCCATTTAAAAGTAACAGATGTAGCATCAAATAATATAAGTTCCCTCATTGTACAACCTATTTCTTCCATTAATCCGCGTTTTAATGTTTCCACTGGTGTTTCATTATGCTTTATTTCACCTCCAGGTAAATCGTATTTGCCTTTATAGGCGCCTCCAGCTTTTTTCATTAAAGCAATTTTGCCTTCTTTTATAATGACGGCATATGCACAAATGCGTGTTTTTACAATTGTTTCCACAATAATCATTTCCTTTCCTATAGACAATTTTATCATACGGATTTTATAATATCAAATCACTTTACTTTGATATTACATCTTATAAAAAATTATTTTTCTAGGAATGCTATTGATATTGTATGATGGTTCTTTTCTTCTAATCTTGGGTACTTTGAGGTTCTTTCTTCTTCGCTTATTTTTAACTCTTTTAATTCGTCCACATGTATCACTTCTTTCACATTATCAAAGGTGTGTCTAGGATATTTTTCTTCTAGTTCTTTTTGATTGTTTGTTATAAAGTAAGTGATTGTTTTGTTCTTCGTAGCATATTCAATAAATTCATCTATAAAAGGAATTTCAGGAATTTTATTCATATTATCTAGAATATATATAAATTCCTTTTTGTTTTTTTGCAGTAAAAGCTGTTCCATAATACTATTTGCAAGGAAATTACGATTGTCATGCCCTGTAAAGAAGATGGCTACTTTTTCGTCTAATGCGGTCATATCTAAATCATTTGTGGATAAGAGATTCATTGTATTTGGAAATCCTATGTATGGACTTAATGCTGTTTTTAATGTAGAAATAATTCCATTTCTTGTTTCTAATGGTGCAAAAATTGTACTAGATGCTAAACGGTAAATAGGATTGGTTACATCGTATTGATTTATGTAGTTTCTTAAGTTTTCTATATTTTCTTTCTCATATACATCTGTATAACTTATAAGATGTGTTAAACTATAAAGGTTTATTTCTTCTTCTTTTCCTTCTTGAAACAAGATCAGAAACAACGCCATCAAATAATCGGCAGCAGTATTTTCCCAAAAAGCTTCTATTCCCTCTTTTGTTTTGCAAATATTTTTTGCAATACTTTGTAATAATTTTATGGCTTCTTCTAGCTTGTTTTCTTTCATTAATTTATATGGATAACGTAGCAAATTGATTCCATTTGACTTTTCTGTGTCATTTAAGTTAATGATATAGGTTTCATATCCTGATTCTTTTAATGTACTTTGAAAATGATTGTAATATTCCTCCTTGTTATCTATTACAAAGAAATTTTTCTCTTCTTTTATGCCTTCTTCTATTATAGGAAATAGAATTCCTCTCGTTTTTCCGCTATCTGGTTTTCCAATAATTAAATTTGTTTTATTCATATTATCTTTCCCTTCTCTTTATTAAAACATCAGTAACTTCGGTGGTATATAAGATACCATCTTTCAAACGCGTTCTTAATTCATCTATTTTTTTTATTTTTCTATTTAAGTTTTCTTGTTCTTGATAAACTTTTTCTTTTTGTTTTATAAAATCTTCATCTTTCCAATCGTTCCAATGTTGCTTTATTTCTTCTAACAAAAATCCTGCTTCTTTTAACTCTAATATAATTTCTAAAGTAACTTTTTGTTTTTCTGTATAATAACGATACCCTGTAAATAAATCGACTTCTGCAGGTTTCAATAAATCTATTTCATCATAGTATCGTAGTGTTTTAACAGGAACTAAAGTTAACTTTGAAAATTCACCAATTTTGTATTTCATCTCATCCTCTCTTTTAATATCCATTTAACTTTCCTATGATGTATATAATTACCATTAAGATAAACAATACCACATAAATACTTAAAGGGGTATCTTCTTCAGAAACATGTTTTCCTAAATCATATATTTTCTGTTTTTCAAATGAATTTCTTTGATATGTTTCTTCAAACTGTTCACAAGCTAAATTCGAAGATATCGTATATTTTTTGCATTTTTTACATTTATATAATCCATCTGTTTTTTTCTCTTGTAAATTTAGGTAGACACAGTCAGAACAATACTTACCCATAAATTGTCACCTCCAGCACTATTACATCATTACAGTTCACTGGAGAGTCAATGGGTAAATTTATTTGTGATATGTTTCGTGATTGATAATTTTAAAGGAACGATAGATTTGTTCTAGTAGTATTCCACGAAATAAACCATGAGGAAAAGTAAATTTTGAAAATGATAAGGCAAAGTTACTGCGTTTTTTTATATCTTCATGTAAGCCTAGAGAACTTCCTATGATAAAGGTAATATTTGGATAATGAATGAATGTATTTTCCATTTTCTGTGCAAATTCTTCACTTGTTAAACAGACACCTGCTATTTCTAAAGTAATTATATAATCTTTTCTACTGATGTATTTTTCTAATAGTACACTCTCTTTTTCTAAAGTTCCTTCCTCTTTTAATTCAACGATTTCTATTGGATGATACTTTGAAATTCTTTTTTTATAGTCTGTTATTAAATCCTTTAAATATGGTTCTTTTATTTTACCTAGACATAATATCTTGATCATTTGTTACCCTCGTTATTTCGTTTTGTTTTGCACACATCACTTCTGGTAAAACAAGTTCGTATTCCTTAAATGTACTTCTTAATGTTTCTAAGGCTTTTTCTTCGGTGTTGTTTGTGTGTGATAAATGCATTAAAATAATTTTCTTTGTTTTATCTCCGACTAATTTTGTTAAGTAAAAACTACTATCTTTGTTGGAAAGATGCCCAGTAGTTCCTAATACTCTTTGCTTTAACCATTTTGGATAAGGTCCTTCTAAAAGCATCTCAATGTCGTGATTACTTTCCATTAGATAGTAGGTAGCATTTTTTAAAAGATGGAAATATTTTCTATTCAGGTATCCCGTATCAGTAAGATAAACTAAAGAGTCATTATTCCAAGTTAGTATAAAGTTTCTAGAATCTGAAACGTCATGACTTGTTTTGATGGTTGTTATTTTTACATCCTCTATATAGAAGTCTTCCTCATAAATTACTATATTATCGTACTCTCTTAAGTAATCGATATCGTAAAGCATTTTTTCTGTAATATAAACTTTTGGATGGTTCTTTTTTAAAAATACTTTTAAAGCATTGATGTGGTCATCATGCGTATGACTGATTAATATTGCATCTATATTTGTAGTTTTTTCGCCTATTTCTTCTAATCTTTCTTTAATATATTTTGCATTTTTACCGATATCAATTAATATTTTACATTTTTCTGTGGCAAAAAAGGTGGAATTTCCTTCGCTGCCACTTGCTAATACACAAACGCTCATCGATATAGACTCCACGGACTATACCATGTTCCACCATGCTGTGGCCAACCTACGGCAAAACCAAAATGTAAATGCGGACCAGTAGAGGAACCACTGCTACCCATATAACCGATTTGTTGTCCTTGGAAGACAGAGGATCCTACTGAAACTAGTAAGTCACTTTTTAGATGGGCATACATCGTGTAGAAGTTGTTTTCATGTTTTACAACAATGTAATTTCCATAAGAACCTCCACAGGTACTTCCATACCAACCATAATTTGCACAGCCATTGTACGTTTCCACTACTTCCCCAGCACGTGCAGCATAAATCGGTGAACCAAAGCCCGTACCAGAGATATCTATTGCATCGTGGAAAGATCCCCAACGGTATTCATAATCGGTTGTAATGGTATAGGGCGTAAGAGTCGGCCAATTCCAAGATAATCCTGTAGTGATTACCCCACCATGCCCTCCACTTCCAGTCCATCCAGATGCTGGGTTGTAAGAAGGTCCAACAGAAGTAATTTCATCTACGGAAGCTCGAATCGTAGTACTACTAATAATGTTAGAATCTTGAGCTCGTTCTCCATTGATAATACGAATTTCTTGTGTAATTCTTTCTAAGCCTGTTACACCTGCTTGGGTTACTTTACTTGTGTTGTAAGCCATTGTATTATCTGTTACGGTTTGTTTCGTAAAGGCTTGTTCCACGTCTTCTGTAATTCTTACTTCTTGATATAAAGTTAAAATGGGATTAATTAAACTATTTTGAATTGTCTCGCCAATGGCTAATACGGAATTTGCACTTCGAAATTTTGGATTGGCAATGATTAATTCTTGAACGTTTAATTTACTTTCTTCCGCGATAGAGGCTAAGGTATCCCCTTGCTTTACTATATAACTAGAGGTTGGTTCGGTTGTTCCATAGAGTAAGTATTGCGTTAGTTCGTCTGAATTACTAAATATTTTTTCCTTGGTTGATATGTAAGCTTGTTTGATGGTTATAGTTTCTTCAAACTCCATATGTTTTATAATGGATCCAACATCCTTAATTTCTTCTTGGGTATTGGTAATGTAGGCATTGTAGGCATCTTCATCTACAAAGGCATAAATAAAGTTCTGTTCTGCTTCATAATAAATGTCATCATCTAAAACATATATTCTGGTTGTTTTTTCTTCTTCATTCTCTGTTGCTGGACTTGTAATCGTGATTATGTATCCTTCTACCGTGAAATTACTCTTTTCTTGTATTTTTTGGTAAATTGCACTGGCGCTTGTAATATTTTCGTTATAGGTTATATATTCTTCAATGTTAAAGCCAGTAGGTGGATATACTTGTGTTACGCCATAAGTATCTTTAATATCTTGTTGTTCTTCATTTATTAGGTTTAATAGTTCTTCTTTGTCATTTACTAATCCAATTACTTCTCCATCTAAATATACTTGATAAACATTTTTTGGAGTTTGATTTTCATGTTCTATACCAGATATTATAAGTATGAGAATTAGTATTATACTTGTTATTAAAACAATTGTTTTTTTTCTCTCCATAATTACTCCTAACTATTTCTAAATTTCTCTATTCATACTATCATATAAATTTCTTTCCTTATTTAATTAAAAGAATTCTCATCGATTGGTGTATAGGGTTTAAAGCAACTTTTATTTAATTCAAATAAGATTTGAAATAATCCTGTACTACCACGACGGTGTTTTGCAATGATGACATCTACAGGTACAATGGTTTGCTTGTTATTATCTGCTGATTTATTTTCAAAATAATCTTGTCTATTTAAAAATATAACTAAATCAGCATCTTGTTCAATAGAACCTGATTCACGTAAGTCTGCTAATCTTGGTTGGTTTGATTCTCTTCTTTCTGCATTACGTGAAAGTTGAGCTAAAGCGATAACAGGCACCTTTAATTCCATGGCCATTGTTTTAAAGGCACGAGAAATTTCAGATACTTCGACTTGCCGAGATTCTACTCTTCCACCAGTAGTTACTAACTGTAAGTAGTCTATTATAACTAACCCTAAACCTTTTGGGCTTGAGGCAAGTCTTCGACATTTAGCTTTGATTTCTGGAGCAGTTACACTCGCATCATCTTCAATGTATATATTGGTATCCGCAAGTTCACTCATTGCTTCTGTATAACGTTTCCAATCATTATCGTTTAGCATTCCAGTTTTTAATTTATCTCCCTCAATTTGTCCTACAGCACTAATCATACGATTTACTAATTGCTCTGCACTCATTTCTAAGTTAAATATGGCTACGTTTTTGTCCATTTTCATTGCAGCATTGGTGGCTATATTTAAAGCAAAGGCTGTTTTTCCCATACCAGGGCGAGCTGCTAAAATGATAAGTTCTCCTTCATGAAATCCAGCTGTTGCTCTATCTAAGTCTGGAAATCCTGTAGGTACCCCTGTAACTGCTGTTTTGTTTTTACTCATTCGTTCTAAGTTTTCATGTGCTTCTCTTAATGCTACAGCAATTGGTTTAAATTCGCTTGTTTTACGAGCTCTTGCTACATTAGAAAGTTTCTGCTCTGATTGATCTAATAGTTTTGTTAAATCATCTTCTTCATTATAAGCATTAGTTATGATCTCTGTTGCGGTATCAATGAGTTTTCTTCTAGTGGCTTTGTCTTTAACAATTTCAATGTAATAATCTAAATTTCCACTTGTTGCTACAGAATCTACAATTTCACTTAAGTATTCTACACCACCAATCGCATTTAAATTTTTTTGTTTATCCAGTTCGTTTCTGACTGTTGTAGTGTCGATTGGAACATTATTCTTATAAAGACTATTTAAGGCAGCAAAAATTTTTTTATGAGCATCATTGAAAAACATGTCTTCTGTAATATTTTCTGTAATTTTTTCCATTGCATAGGGGTTCAAAAAAGGGACTCCTAATACACTCATTTCTGCTTCCATATTTTGTGGCATAACTCTAGAAGCCATATTCATCACCTACTTTTTTAATATTATTTGAAACGGGAAGATAACTCTTTTATGTAATTCAATGGTTATTTCATGCACTCCTAGTGTATCTAGGGGATGATTTAACTTAATACTTTTTTTGTCAATATTATATCCTAATTGTTTCAGTTTGTCACTGATTTGTTTGGTAGAAATCATACCAAATACTTTATCTTCTTTCCCTGTTTTAACGACAAATTCTATTTTTTCTTTTTTTAATTTTTTCATAACATCCGTAAGTTCAGACACTAATGCTTCTTCTTCTAAATGTCTATCTAGTAATGCTTTATCTAATACTTCTTTACTTCTTTTTGTTTCAGGTACAGCCAAACCATTTTTAATTAAGTAATTATTTGCATAACCATCACTTACATTTATAATTTCATCTTTTTTCCCTTGCCCTTTGACATCTTTTAATAGTATAACTTTCATTTTTTTCGTCTCCTCTTTTCGTTTTTATAAATATTGTACAGTATAATACATCTTGAAAAATCACTGTATTTTGTTTTCTTATATCTTTTCATAAATTGTTTTAATTCTTCGTTATTTTTTTTGATGGAACAAGCAATCCCAGTACCAAAAGAAATTCCATCATATGTAATGATTCTATTATAATAATATTTGTCATTTACTTTATCTACATCGAAAGTACTCATTTTAATATCAACGATTTTAAATTGCTTTTTGGTAAAAATATCTCTTATATATACATAGCCTTCTTCTACATCTACGTCCATAATTTCAAAAAGTCCGACGAAAGAATCTCTTAAACTTTCTAGCATTTTTATCTTTTCTGGACTTCTAAGCCTTGATTTTTCCAAATATATATCTACAACAGATTTAAGTTTTGGATGATTTCTATATACACATAGTTCATACAGTATTTTCGTATCTTCTTCATTGTTTAGAAGTTCTAATTCTCGTAGTTGTCTTTCCTTTGTGTGATAACATTCATAGGATATTGTATCATCCAATTTCTTTTCTAAGTCAAATTCTTCACTAAACATGTACATAACAAGTTTTGAAGTTACATCTGTTTCTAATTTACGTATTTTTTTATATTTTTTAATATGTGCTTTTCTTGATAATAACATACTATGCGCATTAATTAGGAAATTTACTAAATCTTCTTGATTCATAACTACACTTCTTTCTTATTTTTTTCATCATGAAATATATTTAATATTTCATATAAATCTTTTTTGTTTTTTTCATAATTTTTCAGGAAAAATGCAATATAATGTTCTAATTCATTGGCTTCAAACTTTCCTTCTAAACAAGAATTTAATTCATCACTTGTTGGAAGTAAATGAAGCTTTTCTTCAAAATAATCTATAAAAGTGCTCTCTGAAGTATATAACATTTCATTTACTACTGTATAAGGATACCTTTTTGTTTCGGAATCGTACCTTGTTGGAGAAAGCCCATAGGTATAACGGTTTTGGTATAAATCAATAAGACATGCCTTTCCATAATCATGGTTTGGTGTTAAGGTTGGATGTTTTCCATCTAAAATGGATAACTGGGTGGAATGTAGGTCTTGATTCCCTAGAAAAATTTGCAATAGAAATGTATCCACGAGTTGACTCATTATCTTGTTTCCAATTTCATTTTTATCTATTCTATCTTTATAGTAATAGGTGATTGCACTCCAAATATCTTCTAAGTTCATTAAGTCATCCAAGTGATGTATGTCTTCCCTTATTTCCTTTCTATTCCAAAAACAACCCATGTAGTAATTCATTAATATTTGTTTCATGGTGATTTCTTTTAAGTGTTTTGGATTATAGTTTTCGGATAACACCCCTATTTTCCCTTGGTATTTTGCTAGTGCATAGTGTACCGTATCTATGTTTAGTGAACGTGCGATTTGTTCTCCAAAAAGTTCAAGATAAGCTGTGGACAACTCGACTTCTTTGAAATAATATTCTTTCTTATCTATCTCAAATACATAGATACATCCCTTTTCATTTCTTTCTAATTGTTTTATTACTTTTTCTTCCTCTAAAATTACATAATTCTTTTCTCTTTTCATAAGCTAATTATACAAAAAAAGAATACTTTTCACAAGTACTCTAGACTATTTTCTACTCAGTATTTGATTCTGTCTTTTATCATCCAATATTCCTTCGCTTATATTGTATATGATATCTGGATTTAATACTTCATTAAACTTTCTATTATGGGAGATGCTTATTATTGTGCCTTTAAATTCTTTTACTGCATTATAAATCAAATTTAATGCTTCCATATCCAAGTGATTGGTCACCTCATCTAAAACGAATACGTTTACTTTATCAAGAGCTAATTTGGCCAAATTCACTCTAGTTCTTTCTCCTGGGCTTAAAGAAAAATATTTTTTATTTCTATCTTCATAGGGAATTTTAAACTTTGAAAGCATCGTAAATAGGAAATCCTTATCTACATCCTTTTTCTCCATGGTTATATACTCATATATTGTTTTTTCCGTGTTACTTATGAAAGTGTCTTGCGATATATAGCCAAATTTTACTTCGTTTCCAATATAGATATTTCCACTTATTTTTTCTTTTTTGATTTTATTCCTGCATTTTCCCATGCTTTTTTTCTTTTATTTGACTCTTCAGTTCTTCACAAGTAAATTCAAGGGGATACAATTTTATGGGGAATAATGAGTAGAGATTAGTAATTATTTTATTTTTTTCCAAAAAAGTCTTATTTTTGCATGTTTTGGAAAATAATTTCCATTACTTGACTAATTTATATATTTGACATATAATTATAACAGAGGTGAAAACTGATGATAGAAAGAACAGAATATCTTGA
>CAYQKO010000024.1:0-13009 GCA_964418205.1 uncultured Muribaculaceae bacterium | reverse complement strand
ATTTAAGACTATGGATGGATTATGATACACCTTTAAGTGAGGATGCAATGAATAAGTTATTTGAAAGCAAGATTACCATTGCAGCAAGTTATGCAGACCATATACCAATTGAAGAACAAATCATAGCAAGTTTAGATACTTCAGGTGCTTGTCCGACGGTGAATGACGATGGAAGTGTAAAAGTTACAGGTGCAGAATCTACAAATGGTTACCTTTGCAGTGCAGAAGATGACTATGGAACGAGTTATTACTATAGAGGAAATGTAACCAATAACTACGTAAAGTTTGCAGGTTTCTATTGGAGAATCATAAGAGTAAATGGAGATGGCTCCATAAGAATGATTTATGCAGGAGATGCGAGTGTTATAGATGCTTTGGATGACTCTACCAAGGAAACTGTAATGGCAAATGGTTATGATGATTCCTATACAGTCTATGCTTCAATAGGAAGAAGTGCATATAATTCTTCTTATGACGACAATGCCTATGTAGGATATATGTATGGAACAGTTGGAGCTTCCACCTATGAAGAAACCCATGCGAATATCAATGATAGCACGATAAAAACTTTTATCGATAGTTGGTATGAAGCAAACTTAAAAGGGACAGAATATGAAAGTTACTTAAGTGATACTTTATTCTGTAATGATAGAAGCTTTGCATCGGATAATACAGGAACAGGAGCAGGAACAAGTGTAACCTATTATCGATGGTATGACGCAACATGGTATGGTGATGATTATCCAAACGATCCGAGACTAACTTGCTTCCAACAAAATGACCGATTTACCGTAAGTGATACCACTTTAGGAAATGGTTCTTTAACTTATCCAATCGGATTAATCACAACAGATGAAGCAAATTTAGCAGGCGGGTATGGAAGTGATAGTAATTCTGGATATTACTTATACACAGGGTATAGACATTGGACTTCGTCGCCTCTTAAATTTGATGGTTCTTCTGCTAGCTTCCGCTACGTGGATTCTGACGGTAGCTTTTTCTGGTACCACGCCAGTGATTCAACCAGCATATATCGCGTACGTCCGGTCATAAATCTTTCTGGTGGTTCCCTAAAATCTGGTACAGGTGTTTGGAATGATCCGTATACTTTGTGAGTTTCAATGAACTATTTTAGAGTGTTTGCAATTAAATCAATCACGATTTGTTTCATTTTATTATAATCTAATTCTTCATGCTTGTGATAGACTATTTCATGACAAAAATTATCGATGATTCCCATAATGACATGAATCTTTTCTTGTATATTGGGAATTTTTATTTGGCTTTTTTCTATCCATTCTACGATTTTATCTGTCATAAACATTTCATTTTCTTTAAATACTTTAAATACTTCATCATCTAAATGTTCCATTGCCATTAATTCTTCATGAGCCTTTTTTGATATGGTATGAATTTTTAAAAAGTTATCTAACATCTGTTCAATAATCTTTCTTTTATTTTCTTCGTTGAATTCTTTTTCTTCTAGTATATTTAATTCTGGGTACATAATGTTGATAGAATAATTTTTGATTCCTGCAATAAATATTTCTTTTTTATCTTTAAAGTATTGATAAACGATTCCAGTAGAAACACCTGCATAGTCTGCAATTTCATTTGTATTTGTATTATGGTAGCCTTTGTTACACATTAATTCAAAACCTTTTTCAATAATGCGGTTTCTTTTTTCTACGGATCTTTTTTGAGTTGGAATTCTTGTATCTGACATAGGACACTCTCCTTTAAAAGTATTATACATAAAATAGAGAAAAAAGCAATAAGCCTAAAATATGATAAAAATATCATATTTTGTTGACGAATAAAATAAATAAAAGTATAATGAATAAGAAATGTGATACTTTTATCATATTTGTGAGGAGGAGTTATGGAAGAACTAATAAGATTTAAAAATGTGAAAAAGACATACATGGTAGGTGAAAAAAAGTTTGATGCTTTAGATGGAGTGGACTTTGGAATTCAAAAGGGGGAGTTTGTGGTGATTTTAGGCCCTTCTGGAGCTGGTAAATCAACACTTTTAAACTTACTTGGTGGAATGGATAGGGTTACAAGTGGAGATATCTATGTAGGAGAAGAACATATATCGGATTATAGTGAAAAAGAACTTACTCAATTTCGAGCAGAGAATGTTGGTTTTATTTTTCAGTTTTATAATATTTTGCCAACTTTAACTGTTTTAGAGAACGTAGAATTAGTAAAAGAAATTGTTAAGAAACCTAAAAATGCAAAAAGTGTATTAAAGGAAGTAGGACTAGAGAAACATTATCATAAATTCCCGAGCCAATTATCTGGAGGAGAACAACAAAGAGTCTCCATTGCAAGAGCTATTGCAAAAGATCCAATCTTGTTACTTTGCGATGAACCAACTGGAGCATTGGATTCGAAAACAGGAGTGGAAGTTTTAAAGCTATTAAAGAAGCAATGTGATGCGAATAATGGAGAAAATACGGTTGTTATAGTGACTCATAATTCCTTGATTGCCTATATTGCCGATCGAGTGATTCATTTAAAGAACGGAAAAGTAGAGTCAAATGAGAGAAACAAACAACCGAAAAGTATTGATGAAGTAGAGTGGTAATATGTTAAGGAAAAAATTATTTAGAGATATATGGAACAATAAATCCCAGTTTTTTACTATTTTTTCTATGGTATTAATAGGTGTTATGGTTTATGTTGGAATTGAGGCCTATACAGCGGGTATGAAAAATGCGGCAGATTCCTTTTATCAAGAGTATAACTTACAGGATTTAAATGTTTTTGGGAAAAGTGGCTATACAAAAGAAGATGTAGAAGAAATAAAAAATATAGAACATGTTTTAGATGTAGAACGAATCTTGAAAGTAAATGCTACGGATGATACTGGAGATAAAACTTATTTTTTAAATTTTATTGAGGAAAATAATATAGACAAATTTTATATTGTAGAAGGGCAGGAGTTTGATGTAAATACAAAGGGTGCCTGGGTAGATGAATTTTATGCAAAAGAAAATCATTTAAAAATTGGGGATATTCTTACCATTTCGTATGATACGATTTCTTTTGAAGAGGAGATTGTTGCATTCATCAATGTACCAGATCATTTATATGATTTAAAAGATGCTTCTTCTATCATGCCAAACCGAAAAGAATCTGGTTTTGTTTATTTATCTGTGAATGAACTTTCGGAGGATTATATAAAAGACCAATGGATAAGTTCTTTCTTGCAACAACAAGGAAGTGCGATTACAAATGAAATGCTTGATTTTGATTATAAAGATTATGTGTTTTCTTCTTTAATAATAGATGTAGATGCGAAAGAAAACGTAGATGCGGTAAAGACATGTATAGAAGAGAAAAGCGATAATACGGTGGCTATTACAAAGATAGAAGATACGGCATCCTATATCATGTATGAAGGTGAAATGAATGAGGGAGAGGCATTTGTAGGAATTTTTTCTGGTTTATTTTTAGGGATTGCACTACTATCTGTAATTACTACGATGACTCGAGTGATTCAAAAGGAAAAACTGCAAATTGGAACATTAAAAGCCTTAGGGTTTTCAAATTGGAAAGTGATGAAACACTATATTAGTTATGGATTTTGGGTATCTCTTTTCGGGGCAATTTTTGGAATACTTGCTGGAAGATTTTTTATAGGAAATGTATTTATGTCTATGGAAATGCAGTTTTTTGAATTACCGAATCATGGGGCAATCATCGTGCCATCAAGCTATATTGTCGCATCTCTTGTGGTTCTAGTAATCTCCTTTGTGACCTATTTGACTTGCAGAAAGGAATTATCAAAAAAACCAGCAGATGCTCTACGTACCGAACTTCCAAATGTGAAAAATGGTAGTTTAAATAGAACAACAAAAGGAATATTTAAAAAGTTAAACTTTTCTTCCAAATGGAATTTAAGAGATATCGTGAGAAATAAATTTCGGACTGTAACTACTCTAGTTGGGGTAAGTGGTTGTTCCTTGTTAATTGTATGTGCTTTGGGAATGCTTGATTCGATGAATCATTTTATTGATTTACAATTTGAAAAATTATACAATTTTGAATACAAATTAACTTTAAAAGCGGATTTAGATGAAAAGAAAGAACAGGAGTTATTAAATACTTATGGAAGTTCTTCTAGTATGACTTTAAGTGTTGAATACGTCTTAGGGGATACAAAAGAATCTAATACGATATTTGTTACAGATGCAAAAAATCTCATAAGATTTTTAGATGAGAAAGAAAACTATATTGATATCAATGCAACGGATGGAGTATATGTAACCTATAAATTAGCAGAACAGAATCATTATAAAATTGGGGATACCATAAAGTGGCATATCTATGGAGAAAAACAGTATTATGAATCTACTATCGTTGGATTTCATAAAGACCCTCAAAATCAAAATATTACAATGACAAAGGAATATTTTGAAAGCTTAGGATTAAATTATAAACCAGATTCCATTTATACAAATGAAGATTTAAGTCAGGTGAAAACAATAGAAAATGTCGAATTCATTAGTAGTAGAGAGACTTTAAGAAATGATTTAGAAAGTATGATGAGCATGATGATGAGTATGATTGCAATCATTATTGTATTTGCTATTTTACTTGGAATTATCATTATATCGAATATGTCTATTTTATCTTTTTCTGAAAAAGAGTATCAATTTGCAACTTTAAAAGTTTTAGGTTTTAAAGACAAACAAATAAAGAATATATTTGTGAAACAAACCATTTGGATTACCATACTATCCATTCTTATAGGATTGCCATTAGGCTCTTCTTTAACATCCTACTTATTTGATGCTTGTTTAGAAGAAAATTATGATTTTGGAACCTACATATTACCTAGTACATACATCATGTCAGCTCTCATAACATTTCTAACTTCTTACATAGTATCTAAAATATTAGCAAAAAAAGTCTGTAAAATCGATATGGTTACTAGTTTAAAAGGAAACGAATAAGTAGTTTCTTTTTTATTACCTGGAAGGAAAAAATATCAAAAAAGGTGCAAAGTTTTGACAAACAACGTAAAATATCATACCATTTTGATATAAAAAAGAGTGGAGGAAAGATTTATGAAAAGAAAAATATATAATCAATTAGTAAATTGG
Source organism: uncultured Muribaculaceae bacterium (assembly GCA_964418205.1). GTDB lineage: Bacteria > Bacillota_I > Bacilli_A > RF39 > UBA660 > Ventrenecus. The sequence goes on along the minus strand of CAYQKO010000024.1, from coordinate 7,892 downwards.
AAAAAGGATGAGATGTCTAAAGCTTTAATGATAATTGGAGCAAGGCAAACTGGAAAAGCTTTAAGAATTATGTAAAAATCAACTTGCTAGATAATCCATCGATTGTAAATATATATAAAGAACCAATTTCAACCGAAGAAAAATATATAAAACTATGTGCTATATTAAACGTAAATATTGATGTAAATAATACAATTCTATTTTTTGATGAAATACAAGAAAGTGAAGAACTCATTAGTAGTTTAAAGTGGTTTTGTGAAGATGATAGGCCATTTAAAATAATATGTGCTGGTAGTTTATTAGGAGTAAAACTAAATAGATTCCATAGTTCTTTTCCTGTAGGGAAAGTATCTATGATAGATATGTACCCTATGGATTTTGAAGAATTTTTATGGGCTGTAAATGTAAATGGGGAAACACTTGATAATTATATGAAAGACTGCTTTCAAAACAATACACCGATGGATTCGAACCTTCATAATTTATTAATGGATTTGTATAGGAAATATCTTTGCGTAGGAGGTATGCCAGAAGCCGTGAAAGATTTAATAAAGGTCGATGGGAATTTACTAGAATATAATAACAAGAATTTACAGGATATTATAAAATCCTATATAAATGATATGAATAAATATGTGAAAAATAAAATTGAGGCAGTCAAAAATGAAAGGGTATATCTTTCAATACCTACTCAAATTGGAAATAAATCAAATAAGTTTCAATATGCTAAAATTAATCCAGGGAAAAAAGCAAAAGCAAGAGATTTTGAGAGTTCTATTGATTGGTTAATATCAAGTAGAATGACTTATAAGTGTTGTTTATTAACAAATATCCAAGTACCACCAGAGGCATTCAAAGATGATAACTTTTTCAAATTGTATGTTAGTGATGTTGGAATTCTGTCAACATTATTGAATATGAATTACAACGATATTTATTTAGATAAACCTTTTATTTATAAAGGAAATATAGCAGAAAATTATGTTGCAGAACAACTGATTGTAAATGAAGTTCTAATATATTATTGGTTTCCAACATCCAGTGAAGAAATTGATTTTCTTATTTATAATGAAGATGGAATTATACCAATCGAAGTGAAAGCGAAAGATGGTACAAAATCAAAACGTTTAACTTCATATATAAAACAGTTTAAACCAAAATATTCTATAAGAGTATCCTCAAAGAATTTTGGATTTGAAAATGGAATAAAATCTGTTCCATTATATGCTGCATATTTAATTAAATAAAAGGAAAGAGAATTTTTGGCTCTTATGGAACTTTTGGAAGGACCACATTCTTTTCTTTTTTTCTTGTCAACTATTTTTTTCACGGAAATTCAAATTACTAACAAAATCTTGCTTATTCTTGCAAAAATTAAGATTTACGAATCCTTATCTTTCTTTTTCTCTTTCTTATAGTCCAATTGTAACTAAAGCCACAACACACGTAACAGGGTAATTTTTTGGGGTAAAAAGTAGTTGATTATTTTAATAAATAACTACTTTTTACCCCGAAAAAAATTTTACACCCCAAAATTCATGATTTGCTTGACACTATTTTATTTTTTGTGCTAATCTAGTGTCTAGTGAAGGGTTATATTTGATTCGTTAATATGATATTTGCAGTTAAAGTTGCGCAAATGTTGTTGTGATAGTATATTAATAAAAATTTATATTTAGTAAGTATTGCATTAATATTTAGTAATTTAATTGGGGATATCATATAAGGATGATATCCTCTTTTGGTATTTCACAATATTTGTAGTTAAAGTTGTGCAAATGAATTTTACAGTTTAATTGAGAATATTGTTGAGGCGATATTCCCTTTGCCTTTAATGGAGGAGAAAATTTATGAAAAAAGCAATCGTTGCCATTAGCGGTGGAATTGACAGCGCAGTAGCGGCTGCAATGGCAAAAAAAGAGGGGTATGAATTATATTTCCTTACGGTTAATTATGGTCAAAAGAACGTAAAAAAAGAATTATATAATTCGAAGAAACTAGCTAAATATTTAAATGTAAAGGAACATAAAATCATTGATATGACGTGGCTGGGAGAATTAGGAAATTCTGGGATAACAGATGCTAATATTCATTTTGAAAATGTGAGTGATGATTTTATATATGTTCCATACAGAAATACTTGTATAATTACCGCTTGTGTAGCTTGGGCTGAAACGATTGATGCAGATGTGATTTATACAGGTAGTGAAGCAGGGCCATGGATATGCCCAGATAATAGTCCAGAATATTACAATGCAATAAATAATTTGGTTTCTATTTCAACTAAATTAAATAAGAAAATAAAAGTTGTTGCACCATTAAATTACAGTGATAAAGTTGGTAATATTGAAAAGGGTTTAGAATTATCTTTGCCATTTGAGTATACATGGACTTGTGTAGCTCATGATGATAAAGCTTGTGGTGTTTGTCAACCATGTAGAGATAGGTTGCAAGCTTTTAAAAAAATTGGAATAAAAGATCCAATTGAATATGAGAGGTAACAAAAGGTGAAAATATATGAAAAATCTCAAAAAAGAACAGCAAGTATATTCATCAATTTTCTTATTTATATCTGTAATATTTATTTCCTGTATATTAATTTCTAATATATTAGCATCAAAAATTATTTCTATTTTTGGAATTTCAATGACAGGTGGTGTTTTGGTTTTTCCTATAACTTATATATTAGGAGATGTAATCACAGAAGTATATGGATATAAAAATTCTAAAAAAATTATAATATATGGTTTTATATGTAATTTATTGATGGTAATTTTATTTGCAATAACTATGAAGTTGCCTTATCCAGATTATTGGCAAAATCAGGACGCATTTATTGCTATTCTTAGTAATACACCAAGATTGTTATTAGCTTCATTTGTGGGGTATTTAATAGGCGGTTTATCTAATGCCTTTATAATGGAATATATTAAAAATAATTCCAAAATTAAATATTTATGGTTTCGTACAATTTTATCGACAATTGTTGGTGAAGGATTAGATACTTTTATATTTTTAATGATTGGATTTTATGGAACAATGAAAACAGGAAATTTAATGTCAATGATATTGTTTCAATCATTAGCAAAAATATTATATGAAGTTGTTTTAACACCATTTACTTATAAAGTAATATCATTTATTAAATCTAGGGAAGAATGATAATGAGGTGATAGTCTGAAAAATAATTATTTTCATGACTATGTGTACCTTAAACGACGTGAAAGGAATGTGTGATTTTTATGATTAGTATAGTTGATATTTTTGACTTTTTATGGGGCTTTCCATTAACTTTGTTTATAGTTGCGGCTGGATTATATTTTAGTAAATGTATAAATTTTATACAGCTAAAAAATCCCAAGCTGATTATAAAAAACACAATTGGAAAAATAAAAATAAATAATTCATATAGGACATTAACTAGTGTTTTAGGTGGAACAGTAGGTTCTGGAAATGTTGCAGGTATAGCTACTGCTGTTGCGATAGGTGGGCCTGGAGCAATATTCTGGATGTGGGTTATTGCGTTATTCAGTATGGCTACTAAAATGGTTGAGGTAACACTTGCTGTTGCTCATCAAAAGAAAGATAAAAATGGGAATAAGTATGGCGGATCAATGTACTACATTAAAAGTATAAGTGGTAAGATTGGTAAAATGCTTGCTGTAGTTTATAGTATTGCTTTACTTATATATGTAGTATGTGATTCTGGATTTGTTCAAATAAATACGGTTTCATCATCGTTAATAGATACATTTGCTATTTCACCAATTATTATTGGAGTAGTTCTTGTAGTAATTTCTGTGTTAATTTTCTGGGGAGGAATTAAAAGAATTAGTAAAGTTCTTGAAAAAGCTGTGCCAGTTATGTGTATATTCTATCTTGTTGCAGCTTTAATTGTAATTTGTGTAAATATAAGTAATTTACCAGAAGCACTTAAAAATATATTTATGTATTCGTTTAAACCAACTCCAATTATTGGTGGCTTTGCAGGAGCTACTACTCTTCAAGCTATAGCTAAAGGCTCTGCTCGTGGTATATTTGCTAATGAAGCTGGAACTGGTACATCTACAACAGTACATGCTACAGCTGATAATACTCCAGTTGAACAAGGTATGTGGGGTATATTAGAAGTTGCGATTGTAAGCTTTATAGTTTGTACCATTACTGGACTTTTAGTAATGACAACAAATGCATGGCAAACAGGATTAGAAGGAGCACCAATGGTGCTTTACGCGTTTGAATCACTATATGGAGTTGTTGGAAAATATATATTATGTTTCGTTATAGTTTCTTTTGCATACTCTTCATACATCGGATTCTTTTATGAATATACAACTTGTATAAGATATTTATTTGGAGAAAGCAAAATGAAATATCTTAAATGGTTCTATATAGTTCCAATTATATTTGCTGTATTCTTGCCAATAAGTGTTATATGGACATTTGCTGATATGTCAGTAGGATTCATAATGATTCCTAATATTACATCTTTGCTAATATTATCAAAACAGTTTAAAACATTATTTAAGGAAAGTAAAATTTAAAAATAAGGTGTTAGCAATGAAGAAATATAAAATAAGTGTTGTTATATGTGTATCGGATGATATAAGAATAAAAGATATGTTAGATAGTATTAATGATTTTTGTGAAGTGTTGGTTGTTTTGAATGGTGCTACTGAAAATGTTAAAAAAATAGTAAATAATTATAAGAAAACTGTTAACTTTATATTAAATTCAGTAGAAATAAATGAAAGAAATTTAAGTAAGGCTAGAAATATGGGAATGCTTAAATCTAAATATGATAAGGTATTATTTTATGATAGCGATTGTATTATGACTGGCACAGCATTAGAAAATTATAATAAATACTTGGATAGGTATTTAATAGTTGATGGTAGTGTTAAATTTCGAGACGATTTTTTTCAAAGTAAAATAATAAGTGTTCAAAGATCCATGGGCTTAAAAGGTTATGCTTTATGTCCTTCCATTGGAATTAATAAAAAAATTAGTGAATATATAGACTATTATTTTGATGAGGACATTAAATGGATAGAAGATTCAGAATTAAATACACGAATACATAAACAAAATATAAGTATAGGTGTAATTGATGAATTAACTTGTGTTCATGATAACCTAACATTTCGTCAAGATTTAAAATCTGCATATAGATATGGAACGGGTGTTAAATTAGCAGCAAGGAAGGGGTTGCATAAAAAAAGGCCTACAGCAAATTGGAATTTAATTATTCCGTGTATGAAAAAGAATATATTAAGTGGGTTGTATTGCCTAGTGTGGAATCTAGTTTATTGTTATGGATACTTTATTAAATAGGGAGGTTATAATGAAAGTACTAGGATTAAATGGATGGACAGAAAGAGGACACGACGGCGGTGCAAGTCTGATTGTAGATGGGAAATTAGTATTCTCTGTTGAAGAGGAAAAACTGATTGGAAAACGACATGCTTATGATAGATTACCACTTGAGTCAATCAAAGTGTGTCTTAAGTATGGAAATTTAACATTAGAAGAAATTGATAAGTTTATTATTGGTTGGGATTACGAAAAATTATATGAAATGATTAATGTTAAATTTATTTCAAAGCAACAAATGTCAAAGGCTTTATTTGATGATGAAAAATATGCAGATAAAATCGAATATTTGACACATCATAAAGCACATGCTTATAGTGCATTTGTACCTTCAAATTATGAAAAATCTTTAATTTTAATAGTAGATGGTCAAGGTGAGTATATGGGAACTTCATTATATTTGGCAAATCGAAAAAGTAAAGATATGAAATTATTAATGGAAACGCCAATTTCATTAGGTTATTTTTATTCTGGTATTACCAGACAAATAGGTTTTAAAAACGGTGAAGAAGGTAAAACTATGGGATTAGCTTCTTATGGAAAGCCAATATATTTAGATGAATTAAGGAATTTGATAGGTTTAGATGATGATGGTAATATAAGGTGTGCTTTTCATATTAGTAAAAGTGGGAAAGATGAAGAAGATGCTTCGTTAGAAATGTGGGAACAATTATTATCTCAAATTATTCCTAAAAGGAATGGTAAAATTGTTGATGTAACGGAAAAAATAATACCTTATGCCAATTTAGCACAATCTACTCAAAAATTATTAGAAGAAATAATGACAGGAATTATAAGAAAATATATTAAAGAAACTGATGTGCATGACGTTTGCATTGCTGGTGGGGTTGGGTTAAATTGTCCTACATCTTCTGCAATAGAAAACATGAGAGAAGTAGATCGAGTTTTTGTTCAGCCAGCTGCAAATGATGGTGGAATTTCATTGGGAGCAGCTATAAAAGGGGCAATTGATTTGGGTGATATAGTCAATATTGAAATGGTTCCATACTTAGGCCCAGAATATTCACGACAAGAAATTGAAAAAGCACTAAAAGAAAAAGATTATGAATATGAAATTTTTGACGACATAGAAAAGGTAATTGCAAAATTGCTTGCTGAAGGTAAAATAGTAGCTAATTATCAAGGAAGATTAGAATTAGGGCCAAGGGCTCTTGGTAACAGAAGTTTGCTAGCAAGTCCAGAAAAGTATGAAACATTAGTGAGAATGAATGAATTAAAGGGAAGAGAAGTATGGAGACCATTAGCTCCAGCTGTATTATATGATAAACAATCGATAGCATTTGATTCAGATATATTTTCACCACACATGACTAAGAACTTTACGGTTTTAAATGAAATGAAAAATTGTTTACAAGCAATTACTCATGTTGATGGTACAGCTCGTATTCAATCTGTAACAAGAGAATATAATGAATTATTCTATAATATTATAAATGAATTTTATAAACTTACCAAGATTCCAGTCGTTATAAACACTTCATTTAATGTAAAAGGTGAACCAATAGTATGTACACCAGTTGAAGCTATTGATAGTTTTGAAAGAATGAATTTAGATTACTTGGCACTAGACCGTTGTTTGATAAAGAAAAGATGATAGGAGATAAGGTTGAAAATAAAATGTGAAAATTAACCCACGACAAAAATCGTCAATGAAGACGTTAAAATAAATCAAACGCATGTTTGCGTATGTTCTTTGAAATAGTAATTGTTATTAGTTATTCTGCAAGGGTAATACTATAACCTAATTTAGTTAAATACGAAATCATATCATCTGTGTTCTTAATAGTTTTATTGTGCTTTTTAATATTCTTATTTAAAAGATTATCAAATCTAATTGTATCAAAAGGTACTCTGTCATTAAGAATATGATATACACAAGTTAAAAGAAACCTAGCAATAGCAATGATTGCCTTTTTGTGACCACGACGCTTTTTAATAGATTCATATCTTGCTTTAATATAAGGACAAGATTTATCTTTAATAGCATTTAAAGCACATTCAACAAGTAATGGTTTAATATACTGGCCTGCTTTGATAATTCTAACAGATTGCTTTTTTCCAGCAGATTCTTTACATCTAGGAGTAAGACCAGCCCATGAGCATAAATGTTTATCATCAATAAAAGCATTCATTTTTGTTCCGATTTCTGCTACAATAAATATAGCTGATGTGCCATTTATACCAGGAATGGTTAAAAGCAAATTTAACTCATCAGTATAATTAACAGTTAGTTTTAGAACTTGTTCTTCGACTATTTCAATACATTCATTGATATAATCGTAATGTTTTAAAACTACAGACATTTTTGATACTTGAGAGTCATCAAAAGTGCCATTAATAGATTTCAAAATATCTTCTGGTGATGATTTCAAATTTTTACGAAGCAGTGGAGTTATATCTTCTAGAGTTAAATTAGGATTGTCTAGCATTAACTTTAAGATTGACTGAGAAGTTTTGCCGAACACATCAGTAACAACACTAGCAATTTGAACATTAGA
>CAYQKO010000023.1:0-13529 GCA_964418205.1 uncultured Muribaculaceae bacterium | reverse complement strand
CTTTTTATAATTCATTATTATTTAAATAATAGAAGAATAAGTAGAATGATGATAATGATTAAAGCAAAGATAATAATTGTATGGAGGTAAATGATGACTAACAAAGAAATTTTAGAAAAAATTAAAAATTTATCAAATCAGGAAAAAAGAAATATTGCTTATGAAGAATTAATTGAAATTATTAATCAACTTTCTCCAAATGAAATTATTGAACTTTCAAATATTATTGGTTATCCAGTATTTACTAGATTATGTATGGGCGTTTTAAAACATAAATTTGTTCTATTACAAGATGGTGCGGCAGCCATTATCGTGAATGAAAAGGATCAAATATTACTTCAATCAAGGTCAGATAATGATAAATGGGGATTACCTGGCGGTTGTCAAGAATTAGGAGAAAGATTTGAAGATACAGTAATTCGTGAGGTTAAAGAAGAAACAAATCTTGATATAACAGAGGATAATTTAGAGTTAATAGCAATTGTTTCAGGGGATACTAGAAGAAATGAGTACCCCAATGGAGATGTTGTCATTAATAATACAGTACTTTATTGTGTTAAAAATTATTCTGGAGAATTAAAATGGGATAGTGAATCAAAAAATATGAAATTTTTTAATTTAGCTAATTTACCTATTAATCAAAATGATCCTGATTTAATAGAAATTTATAAGAAATCTTTAAATAAAAAAGTTTTATAATTAAGAATTTAAATTTTCTTTGAGATTACTATCAACTTGTCAAAATCAAAATTTTGACAAGAACTAAAAAATATGTTATTATGAATATGTCAAGGAAACTTGCATAAAATAAAAAAAAGAGGAACATTTGATTTTGCAAGTGAATGTCGCCTCTAATTTAATAGGATTGACACTCTATCGATGCTGAAGAGTGTCTATTTTTTAATTGCTAACACCAGTAAGGTAGAAAGTAACAAAATGATAGCAATGAGCTTTAGAACTTTTATAATAAAAGTCTTAGTTTTCATCTATATCTACCTCCCTTCTTTTTCAAGATTGGAGGACGACACTCACATCAAATGTTCCTATAAAAATTATATAATAAGAATGACATTAAAACACGCGAACAAGTAAATTTTTTTGACCTTTTCTCAAGAGTGATAAACATTATATGACATTTTTGAAAAATGCATTTTTTATTTGTGTCTAACCTAAGGAGTGCATTTCAGTATGTCCTTCTTAAAGACACCAGATTGAGTCAAAACGTGAACTTTGAGTTAGAACGATTTTTGGATAAAATTGCACTTTGCTTCTTGAAAAAAATTTTTAAAAGTTTTATACTCATAAAGTCAGACCCAGCTTTATAGCGTAAAAAAACGACATGTTTTTTACGTTATTTTTTTGCTCTAAAAAGCTGTGGTTGGTTTTACCAGAAAGGAGAAATGAAAAATGGAAAATCAAAATGACAATAAATATTTAGGACAAGAAAAAGTTTCTAAATTATTACTAAAATTTTCTATTCCTTGTATTTTATCATTACTTATTAGTTCTCTATATAATATAGTAGATCAAATATTTGTTGGGAATAGTAGTATTGGTTATTTGGGAAATGCCGCTACAACGGTTGTTTATCCAATAACTATTATTGCGGTTGCTTTTGCTTGGTGTTTTGGGGATGGAGCAGCAGCCTATTTATCTTTATGTCAGGGAAGAAATGACACAAAAAAATCACATAAAGCTATAGGAAATAGTATTCTAATATCATTTATCATTAGTATTCTATTTATGATAGTAGGATATTTATTTATGGATAGTCTTTTATATGGCTTTGGAGCTAGTGATGTAACGATTGGTCTTGCACGAGATTATTTTAAGATTATCTTGTTAGGGATACCTTTTTATATGTTGGCAAACTCAGTTAATAGTGTAATTCGTGCAGATGGCTCCCCAAAATATTCCATGGCAGCTACTTTGATTGGAGCAGTATTAAATATTATTTTAGATCCTTTATTTATATTTGGATTTAACATGGGTATTGCTGGAGCCGCTTGGGCTACTATTATTGGTCAAATGGCTTCCTTTATTGTATCCCTAGTATATTTTTTCAAAACAAAAACTTTTAAACTAAATAGAGATAGTTTTAAAATGAATTTTAAGGTATTTAATAATGTAATAAAGTTAGGAATTTCTACTTTTATTACGCAGATGTCCATTGTAGTTATTTCTTTAGTATGTAATATCATGTTAGCAAAATATGGAAATCAAAGTCCATATGGTGCGGATATTCCAATTGCAACGATAGGTATATGTATGAAAGTATTTAGTATCGTTATAAATATTGTAGTTGGTATTATATTAGGTGCACAACCTATTTTAGGATTTAATTTTGGTGCGAAAAAATATGATAGAGTAAAAGAGACATTTAAGTTAGTAATGATTTCATCTGCTGTCGTTGGTATCATTGCTACGTTAATTTTTGAAATATGTCCAGAATTCGTAATTAAAATGTTTGGTACCTCTGATGCTTTGTATATGGAATTTGCAGTGAAAACATTTCGGATTTTCTTATTATTAGTATGTTTTACTTGTTTGATAAAAGTAATCTCTATATTTTTCCAAGCAGTTGGAGAACCTTTAAAGGCAGCAATTGTATCATTATCTCGTGATATTGTATTTTTTGTTCCATTAGTAATCCTATTACCTAAGTATATGGGGGTAGAAGGACCATTATGGGCCGCGCCTATAGCAGACTTATTAGGTATTATCGTTTCAGTTACTTTAGTGGTAATATTCTTTAAAAAATTGATAATAACAACTGAGTTTACAAGTGAAAATGCAATTATTAAAAAGTCAAAACCTGGGGTTATTGTTACGATTGCTAGAGAACATGGATCTGCTGGAAAATATATTGGAGAATTAGTTGCTAAAGAATTAAACATACCATATTACTATAAAGAAATGACCGCTTTGGCAGCAAAAGAAAGTGGTTTAGATAAAGAATTTATTTCTAAAATAAATAGTAAAAATGAGGTTTTGCATGACCTATATTTAACTACAACTCCAGTAAAATACGCTATAGAAGCTCAAGATAAAATTATTAAAAAGATAGCTGAACAGGGCTCTTGTGTCATTGTTGGTAGAGCAGCAGATTATGTATTAAAAGAAAATTCGGATTTAGTAAGAATATTTATTTATGCCAATGAAGATTATAAAATAAAAAAATTGCAAGAAATGTATGGAGATACGGAAAAAGAAGCCATAAAAAATATAAGTAAATCGGATAAGAATAGATCGAATTACTATAAAATCATTTCTGGTAATACATGGGGAGAGTATAAGAATTATGATTTACTTATTGACTCTTCCATTGGAGCGGAAGAAACCGCCGATGTTATAGTAAATTATATAAAATCTTTAAAAAGATAATGGCTATAATTTATTAGGATTCTATTTAGAAAAATCAAAATTATTTCGATATACCTAGGAAACTAGGTTTTTTTATGTTGAGTTAGATAAGCTTTGTGTGTATAATAAAGTTAATATAAAGAGGGAATGTAAAATGAATTGGAAAACAATCATTCGATATATTTTTACCGTTTTTCTATTTTTTGCTGTTCTTTTTGGATTTATGATTGCTAAAAATTTTCAACAAGAAAGAATTCTTGAAGAGGAATTATTGGAAATTGAAAATTTGGCAAACCAGACCTATTTTAATGATATCTTGTTTCAAAGAAAATTGAATCGTTATGTTACAACTGGATATTATAGGGTGGTAGAACAAGCTATCAAAACTTATTATATTGATGTATATCAATGTTATAGTGAAATGAATGATATTATGAATGACCAAAATATTGTTTCTTTGGTTAGTACAGAAAATTATCGGTCGGATGGTCCTGAATTTGTGAAATCTTTTCAGTATATAAATGAAAAAAAAGATCGTTTGAAGGAATTAAAAGAACTGGATAAAATATTATTTACTAGGGATTATATTATGAGTTATATAACAGATAAAGATTTAGATGACTATTATGTCAATTATTATGAAGAATTGATGATTGACGTCTTGAATTTAGAAATAAGCTCGGATATTCAAAGTTATTTGGATTATACTATAGACATTCTAGATAAAATTGGTAATATTTTAAATTTTTTGGCTGAAAATAAGGATGATTGGAGTTTAGTATATGAAAATATTTACTTCAATACAGAAGAGTTAGAAAAGGAATATATTAGACTTATCAGTCTATTGATTTATGATGAAGGAAGTGTTTCATTGTAATGAAAAAATTAATATATAGTTTTAAATATGCTTTTCATGGAATTCCTAAAGCACTGAAGTCAGAGAGGAATCTTAAAATTCATTTTGTAATGATGATTTTGGTGATCTGTTTTGGTTTTCTTTTTCAAATTGATATTATGGAATGGTTGATTTGTTTTGTTTGTTTTGGAATGGTTATTATGGCTGAGTTATTTAATACGGCTATTGAAACTGTTGTTGATCTTGTGAGCCCTGAAAAAAATGAATTTGCAGGAAGAGCCAAAGATATATCTGCAGGAGCTGTTTTATTCGCGGCAATTATTTCTGCTATCATTGGGTTAATTATTTTTATACCAAAAATCATGATTCTTTTCATGAACTGATTTTTTAAAAAGTGGAAAGGAATAATAATTATGGAAGAGTTTTTCGTTGCTATTATGAATCAATATGGTTACGTTGGTGTTTTTTTCTTAATCCTTTTGGAAAATATTTTTCCTCCAATTCCATCGGAAGTTATTTTGTTATTTGGGGGATTTATGACTACTTATACTTCTTTAAATATTTTTGGAATGGTTCTATTTTCTACTTTAGGAAGTGTTATAGGAGCTATTCTTTTATATTACATTGGTAAAATTTTTAATAAAGAACGATTAAAGAAACTTATTTCGGGTAGAATAGGTAAAGTTTTACGATTAAAAGCCAAAGATATTGAAGTTGCTGATAAATGGTTTGATGAGAAAGGAAATAAAACTGTTTTCTTTTGCCGGTTTATTCCGATTGTTCGTAGTTTAATTTCTATTCCTGCAGGTATGAGTGAAATGCCTAAGACAAAATTTATAGTGTATACATTAATGGGATCTTTTCTATGGAATATTATTTTAATTTATGTAGGTAGTTTCGTAGGAGAAAGATGGACTGACATTGTGCTAATTTTAGATCAATATTCTCATTTTCTATTAATTTTAATCCTTCTTTCTTTCTGTATTTTTTGCTTGTGGTTTTATCATAAAAGAAAAAATCGTTAGATATTTATTTTTGCAACATGTGATTCAATGATAGACATGATTTCTTCTTCTGTTTCTTTCATACCAGTTAAAACCCATTCCGATATGACAGATAAAACTGCACTTGCATAGAATATTGCTATGTAATGAATATGAGATTCTTCTTGAAGGGATTCTAATTTTTTTTCTACATCGTTAATTAATATTTGATATGCCATTTCGGTACATATTGAATTGCGATCACTCATTAAAACTGCTCGATAAAATTCAGGATTTTCTTTAATGATTTTGATGAAGGATTTCGCCATATTCATGTAATAAGAAATTAAATCATTACTTTTTTCCATGGAATTTAGAATGATTTCTTGAAAATCTTGGATTGTAGAGTTTAATAGGTCATATTTATCTTCAAAGTGATGATAGAAGGTTGTTTTATGTACCATAGCTCTTTCACATATTTCTGTTAATTTTATTTCTTCAAAAGATTTTTCTGTTAAAAGTTCTATTAGAGCTTTTTTTAAAAGAGTATTTGTTTTATTCTTTCGTAAATTTGTCATAAATTTTCCTTTCTTTTTCATTATAGTATGAATTTCTACTAAAATCAACTAAAGTATATTTTTATACTAAAATATGAAAATGTGTGTTTTTAATTCTTTTCTTTTGTAATATATTTATTAGCGGTGATGCAAAAAATGAAAGGAAATAAATTGTTCATTAAGATTGGGGATTTTATAGTAGATTTTAAGTACTTGTTTTTAGCAATTTTTTGTGTTCTTGTTATTCTATGTGGTTTTCATTATAATAACGTAAATGTTAATTATGATATTACGAGTTACTTGCCAGATAAAACAGAAACAAAGACTGGCTTAGAGTTAATGGAACAAGAATTTGGTGCTTTAAATGAAATTCAATTGATGATTACAAATACTAATTTGGAAGAGAGTGCAATTTTAAAAAATCGTTTAGTTGATATTTCACATGTTCAAAGTGTTTCATTTGATGAGAGTGAAGATTATTTTAAAGATAATAATGCTTTATTTGTAATAGAACTTGATGATGTAACCTCTGATGAAAGAACTTCTGTAAAGGAAGAAATCTTAAAACTGGTGGAGGATAAGGAATATTATTTGTATGTAGAAAATGAAGATGATGTTGTGAATGGAATGGGACTTATTTTAGGTTTAGCTGTAGTTATTATTGTTCTAGTATTACTTTTTACATCTCATTCTTATTTTGATATTTTGTTAGCATTTATTGTGTTTGGAGTATCTATTGTTTTAAATATGGGAAGTAATGTTTTATTGGGTGAAATTTCCTATATTACAAAATCAATTGCGGTCGTGTTACAACTTGGTTTGTCTTTGGATTATTTGATTATTTTCTTAAATCATTACAGGAAAGAAGTAAATGATACAGATGATTTAAATTTAGCTGTGAAGAAGACAGTTTCTAAATCTATTCCAGAGATATTAGCAAGTAGTTTCACAACGATTGCTGGATTAATGGCTTTAATATTTATGCAATTAAAAATTGGTGGCGACATTGGAATTGTTATGAGTAAGGGAATTCTTTGTAGTTTACTTACTGTCATCTTTTTGTTACCTTGCTTGTTGATATTATTTCATAAACCAATTATGAAATTACAACATAGGAATTTTCTTCCTGATACTACAAAATTGAGTCGAATTATTGTAAATGGACGTAAAGTTATCTTGCCAATTTTCTTAATCCTCTTTTGTGGATCTATTTATATGGTAACTCAGTATCATTATGTTTACAATATTTATTCTGTAAAAGCGGTTACTAAGAGTGATACAGAAATTGCTTTAGAAAAGATAAGGGAAACGTTTGGGGATACAAATCGATTGGTTGTTCTTGTTAAAAATGATGCGAAGAACTATGCTACCGAATTGGCAGTGGCTCAAAGTTTGTTAGAACAAAATAATATTATTTCTGTTACAAATATTGGTAATATCGAAATAGCAGAGGGTGTTTATTTGGGTACGTCTTTAAACTATCAAGAATTTGCAAGTATGTTTCAAATAGATTTAGCTACGAGTACATCTTTATATCAATTTTATGCAAAGACAAAGGATGAACTGGCTTCTCTTGTAGATATGGATCGTTATAAAGTAACAGTGGTTGATTGGGTTTATTTCTTGCGGGAACATCAAAGTGAATTACCTCTTACAGAATCTATAAAGGCACAGATAGAGACTTATTATGATGCCATGGAAGAATCTATTTCTATGGTTGAAACTGATCAGTATTCTAGATTTATTTTAGAAGTGAAAGGTGGTAAAGAAAGTGAAGAAACATTTGAACTTTTAAATACGATTAAAGATGAAGTAGGTAAGTCGTATAATGATGTTACTTTGGTCGGTGAGTCAGTAAGTGCGAGAGATTTAAAGGATACATTTAGTGAAGATAATTTAAAAATAAGTTTGATTACGATTTTGTTTATTGCTATTATTCTATTTGCTACTTTTAAATCTTTTGGAATTATGATTTTACTTATTTTAACAATAGAAGGAAGTATTTTCTTAAATTTTGGCTTCCAAACACTTCTTGGAAATAATATTTTCTTTATCAGTTATATTATTGTAAGCGCAATTCAAATGGGTGCGACGATAGACTATGCAATTGTTCTTACTAACCGTTATCAACTATTGCGTAAGAAGATGAATAAGAATGACTCCTTAGTAGGATCCTTAAAAGATTCTTTGTCAGCTATTATTACAAGTGGTCTTATCCTATTGATGTCTGGCTTCTTAATTGGATTTATTACAGATTCCGGTGTTATCGCATCGATTGGTATGAGTTTAGGGATTGGAACCTCAATTTCCCTTATTTGTACTATTCTTGTTTTACCTGCAATTCTTTATGCTTGTGATGGATTCATAAAGGCAACTACGTTGAAAAAAAATAGGTTCGAAAAGTAAAAATGACAAAAAAATAGAAACATATGCTATAATGAAACCAGAGAAGGATGGTTTTGAGATAAAATGGATAATAAATTCAATAATATGCTAAATCAATTTTTAGCAAATACAGACGCCAACGACGAAAAAGAACTCAATGATAAATTACAAGAGTTCATGCAAAAGTATAATGCTGGGGAAATAGAGTATGAAAACACCTTATTAGATGATGCTTATGAATTGTTAGAAAAAGCACAAAATGCTCAGTCAAAAACACATGCGAAAAAATATGCAAAAGAAGCTTATGCTATGTGTCCTGAATGCTTGGATGCAATTTTATTTCTAGTAGATTTGGAAGACAATTTTGAGAAAAAATTGGAATTATTAGAAGAAGGATTAGAAAAAGAAAAAAATAGATTAGAAAAAGAAAATTACTTTGAGAAAGAAAATATAGGACATTTTTATGGAATATTTGAAACGAGACCATATATAAATGGATTATATATGAAAGCAGATATTTTAGCCAACAGCGGTAAAATAAAACAATCCCGTGATGTATGTAAAGAGATTCTTAGATTGAATGAAAATGATAACGCAGGTGCTAGATATTTACTAATGGCAATCTATGCTTATTTAGAAGAAGAAAATGACATGGTGAAACTAAACAAAAAATATCCAGAAGAAAGCTTAGAGATGTTATTCCCATTTTTCGTTCTTTACTACAAACAAGGAAATGATGAGAAAGCACAAGAATATTTAGATAGAATAAATAAGGCAAACCCTCATCTTGTGAAATTCTTTAAGGGAAACATTGGAAAGGGACAAGCTCCAAGTGGTTATTATGCAAAAGGGGATGTTTCTGAAGTCCTAATGTATTTTACTACTTATACTTTTTTAATAGATACAACCCCTTCCATTGATACCTATGTATTAGAAAATAGTAAACCAAACAAATAGTTTTCTAATGTCAAAAAATGTAAATTTACACAAGATGAGGTATATGTTAAAATTACCATAGGAGACTATGGTGATTTTTATGAAGAAGAAATTTTTGTTTCTTATACTTTGTTTCTTATTACTCTTATCTATCCTTGGTATCAGTTATGCTTTATGGACACAAAATTATAAACAAACTGGAATTGATAAGATAAGTAGTAGTTGTTTGAGTTTGTCTTTAAGTAATGAAAAGAATGCAATTTCTTTACAAAATGCTTATCCCATATTAGATAGTGAGGGACAAACGTTAACTCCCTATTCTTTTACTGTAACGAATACTTGTGACTTATTTGCAAGTTATACTGTAAATTTAGAAATTTTAGAAGATAGTACTTTAGCATCCAAATATATGAAAGTGATGTTAAATAAAGAAGCTACTCAAAATTTAGCTACATATGAATCTACCACAACTGTGGTAGATGGATCTATTGATTCTAAAATATTGGCAAGTGGTTCTTTAGGAAGTGGAGATAGTGAAGACTATACTTTAAGAATCTGGATGGATGAAAATACTACGATAGAAGATATAGATTCCATGAATGCTGTATTTAATTCTAAAGTGGTAATCTCTGCTATGGTAAGCAATTATAGTCCAGTAGAAAATGGATATACTAAATTATCTCAAGCCATCCTTGCAAATGAATATCAAACAAGCTTAGAGATTGCTAAGGTAAAAATAGCAAATAAACAAGAACCAGATTTTAGTCAAACTGCACCCATGATTGGTTGGCAAGAATTTCATTCCAATGCAACGTCTATTTATAATGCTTCTATGCCTCACCCTGATTTATTAAGTGAGGTCTCTACGGATTCCAGGTTTCGTAAATTAACATCTTCGAACATTTATCCAACAATTGGAACCAGTTATACTTTTGATTCTACAACTGGAAAATATACCATAGGGAATTTGCAACATGTAGATCCAACAACGATTACAGATTATGGGACAACGAATTATTATTTTTGTAGTGCATCTTTTGGTACGGATGATAATGATTTAATCACGCCCAGTTCTAGTTATGCAAATTGTACTACTATCTATAATATAACAAGCGCGACTTCTACCGATGGAACGGTAGTAGGTTCTGGAGGGTCTACCATTAAAACAAGAGTTTATAAGCTAATAGGATATGCTTATACGCAAAGTGAGTTAGAAAGTGATAAATCCGATAAAGGATTGTATCAAACGAGTGATGCGGACGGGGTAAGCTATTATTATCGAGGAAGTGTTCATAACAATTATGTATATTTTGGAGGATTTTATTGGAGAATCTTAAGAGTAAATGGGGATGGTAGTGTAAGACTTTTATATGCAGGAACCAGTGCAAATGCAACTGGAAATGATTTGAATATGAAGTTAACCGATTCCACATTAGGTTATACCAACCGTACATCTTCTTCATTTCATAATGCAAGAGATAATCCAGGATATGTAGGATATATGTATGGAAGTACTTTAAATAGTAGTTATGAAGAAACGAATGCAAATGAGTTTGATAGTGCAGTAAAACAATATTTAGATAGTTGGTATAAGCAAAATATTGTAGATACTGGATTATCCGATTACATTGTAGACACAGGATTTTGTAATGACAGAAGCCTAGGGTCTTCTACCAATTATCCCAATAATGGAGATGGAGTGGATACTAGTGATAAAACTACTTATTATGGACCATACGAAAGGTACTCTAAAACAAAAGTGCCAATGCTTGTTTGTCCAAATGCAGAAAGTGACCTATTTACCGTAAGTAATACAATAGGGAATGGTGCTTTAACTTATCCCATTGGTTTGATAACCGTAGATGAACTCATGTTATCTGGCTTTGCAGATGGATATTTGAATGAATCAAATTATACTTATTCTAGTTATCCTTATTGGTCCATGTCTCCTTCTTTTTTCAGCATTAGTGACACATCTTCGTATGAGTTCTATGTGCATTCTTATGGGTATTTATCCAATGTTTGGACAACCAGTAGCCTTGGTGTTCGTGCGGTAATTAATCTTTCTTCTCAGGTAGAAATAAGTGGAGGTATTGGAACCTCAAGTGACCCATATGTCGTGAAAACGATTTAAAAAGGCTTGTGCATTTCTTCTGGAATGCGAGTGCTTTTTGGTATATACTAAAATGGGTGAAGAACATGAAGTTTAATAAAATGATTCCAGAATTATCTGTGTCTTGTATAGAACAAAGTAAACAATTTTATTTGCATCTTGGATTTCAAATTGTCTATGAACGACCAGAAAATAAATTTTGTTTTTTAGAGTTAGAAGGTTCTCAAATTATGATTGAAGAAAACAATGAACATTGGAATACTGGAGAGTTAGTTTATCCTTATGGACGTGGGATGAATTTGAGTATTGAAGTTTTGGATATAGAAGAAATATATGCGAAAGTAAAAGAATATAAGTATCCTCTTTTTCAGGAAATGATGATAAATTGTTATCGCGTGAATGATGAAGTATATGAGGATAAGGAATTTTTGATTCAAGATCCGGATGGATATCTGTTACGATTTACAACTTGACTAAAAGTATAGGTTCGATGATAAAATAGATAAGGAAGGATTGATTTTATGGAAAAAGCAAAAGTTTATTATACAAAAAATATTACTAAGGAAAGTATCATACAAATTTATGAAGCTTTAGGGTGTGACTTGAAAGGTAAAGTGGCAGTTAAAATCTCGAGTGGAGAGTTAGGAGGACATAATTTTTTGAACCCAGAACTGATTCAAGGTTTGGTAAGTAAATTAGAAGGTACTATTGTAGAATGTAATACGGCTTATCGTGGAAAGAGATTTGATACCAAAGATCATTGGGAGGTTTTAAAACAACATGGATTTATGGATATTGCTCCTTGTGATATTATGGATGAAGATGGGGA
Organism: uncultured Muribaculaceae bacterium; assembly: GCA_964418205.1. Taxonomy (GTDB): domain Bacteria; phylum Bacillota_I; class Bacilli_A; order RF39; family UBA660; genus Ventrenecus. The sequence continues at coordinate 1,507 of CAYQKO010000023.1, read as the reverse complement.
AATGGAACTTTCTTTTGAGGGTGGAAAACACTTAGATGGTATAAATATTGTAGGAAATCATTTAACCCGTTATGATTCTATGCTTATGTTGTCTCATTTTAAAGGACATGCAATGGGTGGTTTTGGTGGAGCTTTAAAAAATATGAGTATTGGTGTTTCTTCAAAGAATGGAAAAGCTTGGATTCATTCTGTTGGAAGAACAAAAAATCCTGATGAATGTTGGAATTATACGGAAGATCAAGATGGTTTTTTAGAGAGTATGGCCGAAGCAGATAAAGCTATTGTTACTTATTTTGGACAAGAAAATATGGCTTATATTAATGTAGCAAACAAATTATCAATCGATTGCGATTGTGATTCAAATCCTCGTGAACCTGAAATGAAAGATATTGGAATTTTTGCTTCTCTCGATCCAGTCGCGTTAGATAAGTGTTGTTATGATAGGATTTTAAATTCCAAGGATGATGGAAAAGCTTCTTTGGTTCAAAGAATGGAAGAGAAACATGCTTCACACCTTTTAGAGGTAGCGGAACAATTGAATGTTGGTAATGAAGAGTATGAACTTGTTTGTTTGGATTGAAAGGATTAGATATGAAAATTGCTTTAGTAAATGAAAATAGTCAAAAAAGGAAAAATGAGTTTATCTTTCACATTTTAAAAAGGGTTGCTGATAAATATGGACATGAAGTATTTAATTATGGTGTGGCAGAGGATAAAGATGCTTCTTTGGATTATGTTGGACTTGGGCTTTTGAATGGTATTTTATTAAATAGTGGAGCAGTTGATTTGGTAATTACTGGTTGTGCTTCTGGACAGGGAGCAATGATGAGTAGTAATGCTATGCCTAATGTTTATTGTGGGTATGTAGCAGATATCGTGGATGCGAAGTTGTTTTCCAAGGTCAATGCTGGGAATGCTGTTTCTATTCCATTTGGAAAATATTTTGGAGTTGGAAGTGAATTTCAACTGGAAAGTATTTTTGAAGCATTATTTGATACAGAGTTTGCATCTGGTTATCCAAAAGAAAGACAAGAAATTCAAGAAAGTCAGCGAAGAAATTTCATTGAGTTAAAAAGAATTAGTCAAATATCCATGATAAGTATTTTAGAGGAAGTAGATAAAGATATGCTTTACAATATGATCCATAATGATTTTTTTGAAGAAAATTTTTTTGTTCATTCTTGTAATAATGAAATTAGTGAATATTTAAAAGAAATTATTGATGCTTGGGAGTATGATAGGGATTTATGAGAAAAGTAAGTCTATTGTTCCAATTCATAGGCAAGTTAACTTAAAAGATTCGGACTTGAACCGAATCTTTTAGTGTTTGTTTTCTATCTTTTTTAGTTCTTTGAGAGACAAACCTGTCAAATCATGAATTTCTGTTGCAGAATATTTTCCAACCATCTTTTTTGCAATTTCCAATTGTTTTTGCTTTTCACCTTGTGAAATTCCTTGTGAAATTCCTTGTTCCAGTCCTTCTTCAAAAGCAGAGTTTTTCTCAAAT
>CAYQKO010000022.1:0-13780 GCA_964418205.1 uncultured Muribaculaceae bacterium | reverse complement strand
CTCTTTTTACACCAATTACTTGACATATTTCTTTTTGGGATAAACCGAATTGTTGTCTTAATTCAGCCAAGTGTGTACCAATAACTACATTAATTGGGTTCTTTTCACTAGCCATAGTATAACACTCCTTTGATGTATATAATTATAACATATAAGGGGCAAAATGTCCACACAATATTAAAATTTAATAAAATTTAACATTTTTTAAAATTTAGTGTTGACAAATAGCCCCACTTGATGTATATTATTTATGTCGAGGGGCAAATTGGAACCCTTTTAAAATAATTTAGAAGTATCCAAAAAGCCCCGAGAAAATGTTCTTTGAAATCTTATATAGTGTGCATACGGTAAGACTGGCTCAGGGTTTGCTGAGAACGGGATGTACACGTTAAACAAATCTTAACCTAATTAAATTTAGGAGTTGTAGATTATCTAAAATCTTCGTTACATATATGGTAAATAACTATATATACATCCTTAAAGGGAGTTGTTGGGAACACTAAAACCATCTAAAAAGGCAAAAGAAAGGAGTGTAGAAAATGGATGCAAAAGAAACTTTACAATTAATATCTAAACAATGGTGTGATTTAAATGATTTAAGAAAACTTACAGGGCTTGGAAAAAATAAAGCCACTGAACTTAAGAAAAATATAAAAGATGAACGAATTAATAAGGGGTATCAATTACCTAGTAAACTTCTACCAATGGATCATAAGAAATATTCTTATCATACATACAATGTGTTTGATAATATTTGTCTAACTTACTTTCTTTTTTCATTGTAATATCTTTCCCTTCTTAAAAGTCGCAAGTATCATTTAAAGTTAAAGGAATCTGATAATATACGACTTCTCCGTTTTCTTTTAAAGCTTCTATTTCTACTTGTAAAGCATTTTCTTGATACATCTTACAAGAAGGGGAAAAATGATCTATATGAAATTCTACTTCTTTTAAAAATTCTTCTAAAGTCGTTGGAGACTCCCGTTCATAAACAGAACTTGTAATTTCTGTTTTCGTTTTGTCATCTATTTCATATAACTTACATGTTAACTTTTGATAAACCTCTTTCGTATTATTACCACAATAAGAAATATCAGAAATTCGAATGGCCGTCTGATTGCTATTATAAGCAATACTACCATATAACGTAAAGTCTTCACAAGTAGTCGATAAAGTTTTTAAATAGAAATTATCTGAATCTTTATGAAAGTGAAAAATGAGCAAGAAAGAGAGTCCTAAAACAAGAAAGAAAACAATCATTAAATTTGCTACATAAGACTTCTTTTTAAAAGAAGGTTTCCCCTTAAGAAAATCATCTAAATTCATATTATAGTCCTGACACATCTGATGCAAAATTGCAATATCAGGAATATTTTTCCCATTTTCCCACTTACTAACAGCTTGATAAGTCACACCGTATTTCTTAGCAAACTCCGTTTGAGTTAAGCCATTTTTCTTTCGAATATCCTTTATAAAATGAGCTATTTTATCTGAATTCATACGGTATCACTTCCTTACTTTTTTATTCTAACACGATTTTTTAGGGATGTAAATTTACATCAAAACCCAAATCAGAAATTGCCTGTTTCAATTCCGAATCTGAAATGAAATTTTCATCATAGAAAACTTCTACGGTCTTACTCTCCAAAGAAACCGAAACAGAAAAAACACCCTCGAATCCTGTTAAAGCATTTGTAATAGTTTTTACACAATGTTCACAAGAAATATCTGGAACTTCGATAACTACATTACTCATTCTTCTTCCCTTCTAACCTTAAATCTTTTTAAACGTAACGCATTACATAAAACCGAAACACTGGAGAAACTCATCGCAGCCGCGGAAAACATAGGATTTAATAAAGGTCCTCCAAAAAGATATAAAACTCCAGCAGCTACTGGGATACCAATAACATTATAACCAAAAGCCCAAAACAAATTTTGTTTTATATTACGCATTGTTTTCCTACTTAATAATATTGCTGTACTCACATCACGCAAATCTGAATGCATAAGAATAATAGAAGCGGACTCAATGGCAATATCAGTACCTGCACCAATAGCGATTCCAACATCGCTTAAAGCCAAAGCTGGTGCATCATTTACTCCATCTCCTACCATTCCAACCATATATCCCTCTTCTTTCGCTTTTAAAACTACATTTGCTTTATCCTCAGGTAAAACTTCCGCGATGACTTCATCTGTGAAAACTTCTTTGCCAATCGCCTCAGCTGTTTTTTTATTATCCCCTGTAAGCATCGTTACCTCAATATTCATTTGATGCAATTGCCGAATCGCTTCCTTACTAGACTTTTTAATCGGATCTGCCACACAAATCATACCCACAACTTTCTTTTCTATCACCACATACATCGCTGTCTTCCCTTCCAAAGATAACGTATTCCTTTTGGATAAAATATTATCTTTATCAAAAGACTCTACATATTTAAGATTACCAACCATGACATGTTTCTTTTCTACCGTTGCACATACACCCATTCCCGTAATGGAATTAAAATGAGTTACTGGTAAGAAAGCTAAAGACTTCTCATTTGCAAAATTTACAATAGCGATGGAAAGTGGATGTTCCGACTTTTTTTCTACTGAAGCCACATATTGCACTAAAGTATCCTCATCATACGCATCCGTAAAAGAAATCACATCCGTAACACTAGGTTTTCCTTTCGTAATCGTACCCGTTTTATCCAATATAACCTTGTTTACTTTATGTAAAATTTCTAAAGCTTCCCCACTTTTAATGAGTATTCCGTTTTCTGCCCCTTTTCCAGTAGCAACCATAATAGCTGTAGGTGTAGCAAGACCCAAAGCACAAGGACAAGCAATAACCAAAACAGAAATAAAAATATTCAAAGAAAACGCGAAATCTTGTAAAGCAATATACCATAAAACAGAGGAAAGAATAGCAATAACACAAACAATTGGTACAAAATAACCCGAAACAATATCCGCCATTCTTGCAATCGGAGCTTTCGAACCCGTAGCTTCCTCAACCAAACGAATCACATTTGCCAAAGCAGTATCTTCTCCTACTTTAGTAGCTTCCATTACGATATTTCCCGAATGATTTATGGTTGCCGCAAAAACTTTACTACCAACTTCCTTTTTCACAGCCATACTCTCTCCTGTCAACATAGACTCATCAACTGAAGAACTACCATTCAAAACCACACCATCCACAGGAATTTTACTTCCAGGTTTCACGATAATCTTATCCCCTACTACAACTTCCTTTAAAGGCACAACGAATTCTTTCTCATCTCGTACAACAATCGCTGTCTTAGGAGCCAATTCCATCAAACCTTTGATTGCCGCGCTTGTTTTTCCTTTCGAAATGGTTTCTAAAGTTTTCCCTAAGAATATCAAAGTAATAATGACCCCTGCACTTTCAAAATACAAATTTTCTACATAAGAGACATTGCCTAATACGATTTCATACATACTATATAAACTATAAATCACCGCCGCCGAAGTTCCAATTGCTATCAGTGAATCCATATTTGGACTACGATGCCAGATTGCTTTAAAGCCAACGCTATAAAACTCTCTTCCGATAAAAAGGATAGGTAATACCAAAATAAATTCTATCAAAGCATACCAAAAAGGATCATTTATCATCCAAAAATGAATTTCTTCATGAAATGGAAAATTCAAAAAAGAAATCATTGGTATCATAGCAATATAGAATAAAGGAACTAGAAACAAAAGACAAAGAAAAAATCTACGCCACAAAGAAACAGACTCATTTTTGAAATCTTCATTCTCTTTTTGTTCAAAAGAAACACCATAGCCAATCTTTTTAACAGCTTCTATAATTGTTTTTAAATCTAACTTCTTTGTTTCATATTTTACAAACAACTTTTCCGTCGTCAAATTAACATTAGCTTCTAGCACACCATCCAATCTTCGAACCACTTTTTCAATCCGACTTGCACAAGTAGCACAAGTCATTCCATCTATTTTCAATATTTCTGTTTTCATGAAGCACTTCCTTTCTCAAAAAACATTCATCTTTACGCAAACTTTTTATTTCTTAATCACCATTTTACACCTCTAGGGGGTATATGTCAATTGTAGTTTAAAAAGATGCCTAAAAACGGAAATCTAAAAAAAATACTAGTCAAAATAACCAGCATTCTTACACTTCATTTTTCGGAATCAAATAGATTTTTTTATTCTTATAAAAAGCATAAAATATTTCCGAGACAGATAGATGTTTCAAGGAAATCTCCCTTTCTAACCAATTTCTATCCTTCTTTAAAAATTCTAAAGTTTTCCTATTAATCTCACCATCTAAAATTAAAGGCATTGGATATGGTGAAGACAACTTAAATAAATTATACTTAAAAATAGATAGCTTTCCATTTGGCTCTAAAAAAGCATATTCAATTTCACTTAAATCTTTCACAGACTTCTGCCTCAAACTAAGTAACAGATCATCCATACTATAACGTTGCCGAACCATTTCTTTATAATTCACTTTTCCATTACAAACAATAAGAGAAGGTTTTCCATCAAATATCCTACGGAATGTTCGAGACTTAATACTAATATAGGCTAACAAAATTTCTAAAAAACCCAAAAGAGATAAAGGAATAATTGTTTGAAACAAAGATTTATCTGTATTTTCTATGGAAATAGCCACTAACTCCGCAATCAAAATCGATACAATTAAATCAATGATACCTAATTGTCCAATCTCTCGTTTTCCCATAAGTCGATAAAGCAAAACGATAAAAAAGTAAAAAAATACGGTTCTTAAAACAACATTTAACAATTCTTGCATAAAAATCACCTAATTTTATTATGGATAAATTCTATTTTTTTTAATCAAACATATAGTGAATTAGGTGATACATTTATGAAAACTTTAAAAAAATATGGAAAAGCTATGGGTATTTTCCTTGGAGTATTGCTATTATTTACATTTATATTAGCTATTTTTAACAGTCTGAATATCTTATATTTCAAAGCTACCAACACCATTATTTTCATTGGCATGGTATTCGTTCTTTTTATTATTGGCTTTGAATTTGGAAAAAAAGCCCCTAAACAAGGATATTTAGAAGGCTTAAAAATAGGTTTCTGTCTAATCTTCTTAATGATCATCATCAATCTAATTTTTTACCAAACAGGCTTTTCTTTCGAAAGAATTCTATATTATACCGTTTTAATTTTATCTAGTACATTAGGATCTATGATAGGCATTAACAAAAAAAATTAAACTTCATGAAAGATATAGGTATTCCCCTCTATTTCAATATAAGAGGAATGTGAGTAATACATTTTAGTAATAGGATTTACTTCTTCTTTTGCATAACCAAGATGGATTAACTCTCCTAAAGTAACCAAATCCTCCGTACAAATTCCATCCCAATTACATTTCATAGCAGCCTCAGTAATTCGTTTTTCCGTAACAGCAACAACTCTATCTTCATGTTGTTTTTTTACTTTATAAAACGTAGATACAACAATAACCAGTAAAGCAATGAAAATGGTTGCAAATACAAATTTTAAATCACGCATGATTTCCTCCATAATAATCTCTTTCGAACTGACTCTTCCATTCTAACAAACAATCCTGTTCAATGGCACCTTGTATTTCTTCCATCAAATGAACTAAATAACGTATATTATGAATGGATAAGAGTCTTGCTCCAAAAGTTTCTTCCGCCTGAATTAAATGTCTTATATAAGCTTTGGTATAATGTTTACAAGCATAACAGTCACACTCTTCACTAATAGGAGTAAAGTCCGTTTTATATTTTGCGTTTTTTAAATTCATCTTGCCATATTTTGTAAAAGCATGTCCATGTCTTGCTAATCTAGTGGGAGTAACACAATCAAATAAATCAATCCCTCGAATCACCCCTTCTACTAAATCAATAGGTTCTCCAATTCCCATAGCATATCTTAATTTATCTTGAGGAAGATACTTTGTGGAATATAAAAATGCTTTATACATGTCTTCTTTCGATTCATGATCATTTGCAACTCCTCCAATAGAATAACCATCAAAATTCATTTTTGCCAATTCTAAAGCCGACATTTTTCTTAAATCTTCATATGCTCCACCTTGCACGATTCCAAAAAGTAATTGATTTTCTCCTTTGAAAACGTCTTTTCCACGTTTCGCCCATCTTAATGTCCTTTCCACACTTTGTTTTAAATATTCATAAGAGGCACTTGCCGGTGGACACTCATCAAAACTCATTACAATATCACTACCCAAATTTTCTTGAATTTGAATCGATTTTTCAGGAGTCAAAAACAAAGCATCCCCATTATATTGATTTTTAAAATGAACTCCCTCTTCCGTAATATCCTTAGGTCTCGCTAAAGAAAATACTTGAAATCCACCAGAATCCGTTAAAATAGGTCCATCATAATTCATAAATTTATGAAGCCCACCTGCAGAGGCAACGACTTCATCTCCAGGACGAAGCCATAGATGATATGTATTCGCTAGGATAATAAAAGCATTTGTTTCCCTTACCTCTTCAGGACTTAACGTTTTTACTGTAGCCTGTGTCCCAACAGGCATAAACATTGGCGTTTTATATTCCTTACCATTATATATAATTTTTCCTAAACGAGCTTGAGAATCTTTCTCTTCTTTTAAAACTTTAAATTCCAACTTCATTTTAACCTCATCTTCTTTTGCTTCATTCTTTCCAATTCCTCAAATAATAATATTTGTCCATTTTTCCCATTAGGATTTCTATCAATCATTGCTTCGATTTCTAAAGAGCGAAATCCAGGATAAGGACTACGATATGGTAATTCTTCTTGAGAATACACTAACACAGAAAAATAATTCGTTTCAGAATAAAACTCTTCTGCAAATATTTTCCTTTGTGATTCCATGAATTCCATTTGATAATCATTCATTTCTTCTGGTAAAAATATATTTCCATAATACTTATGATTCATCGGAGCTCCAGAGAAAAAGCCTACTAGAAAACCATTTTCGCAAAAAGTTCGAGCATAGTCCAAATGGCTTCCTCCGCGACCTTTATGATCCAATTTATGTTCCTTTATAAATTCTTCACAAAATTCTCTATGATCTTTCTCTCCTAAAATATATTCTTTTCCATATAATTGCAATTCTATACCCATGTCTTTCGATTCAAAATTTGGTACAAGCCAAACTAAATACTTACTTAAATCCACTACTTCCATTTCATTTAACTCCCTTTGCCACATTGTACCAAGATTCTTCCGAAAAGTCACCAGATTAGAATAAAAATATTGCAAAATAGGTGAATAAAATCCAATCGAACGAAAAGGAAAACAAATCCCCGTATTTCTTTGATTTATGATATCTAGTAAATTGAACTTTTTTATGCTATAATACTTTCTTAAAGAAAGGAAGAAAATTATGGAATTATCAACACGCATGGAAACGAATGAAAGAAACATTGAAAATTTCTCACATTTAGACGCAAAAGATCCTAGATATATACAAAACAAATCAAAAATTGAGGCATTAAAAAAATATAGAGACACATTAAAAACACTAAAAAATGAAAAAATAGCAGGAAAAATTGCAAATGAAGAAAGAAAACAACTCATATTAAATAAAAGTGCTACACATCAAAATTTGATTGATATGTCAAAAGGAAGAACAGGTCGTAATGTCAGAACATGTGCAAATACGGAACTATCTTCACTAAAAAGATAGCCAATCGAGTAAAGAGAAATAATTAAATTTTCCCAAAAAAACAGGTATAAATAAAATTAATATAAAAATACCTGTTTTTCTCTTTTGTTTATTTGGATTTTTTAACATTTGCTTTTCCACCAAAAGATGTAGAGCCTTATTATGAATGAAAAAGATAAAAAGATATTATCTGTATTTTTTGAAAGTCTTTTAAAATCCTTTATTTATAAGGATTTACAGCCTATTTAACACGCATACACACTCCACGTGCTTTGTATAAGGAAACATATCATATAGTTTTACAGTCTTAATTTTATATTTTGCTTCTAACAATTTTATATCCCTTATTAGAGTAAAAAAATTACAAGAAACATATAGGATATTCTCAACTTTGCTTTTTAACAAGACATCTATTACTGTTTTTTTAAGCCCTGCCCTTGGTGGATCTACAATAACCTTATTATAAGAAAAAGGAATTTTGTCTAAAATATTTTCTACTTTTCCGACATGAAACGATACATTTTCAATATGATTTAAAGAAGCATTTTCCATCGCCCCTAAAATAGCATTTTTATTTTCTTCTATTCCAGTTACAAAAGAAACGATTCTAGCAACTGGTAAAGTAAAAAAGCCAACTCCACAATATAAATCTAAAACATTATCTGTAATACTTAAATAATTGAAAACATCTTGTTTGATTTTTTCCGAAATATCCTTATTTACCTGAAAGAAAGCATTATAAGGAATTTTATATTGAATCCCATTTCTATCTTCCATAAAATAAGGTTTTCCATAAACACACTTTTGATTCCATAGAATACCTGATATTTTATGATTTAAAACAAGCTCTTCCTTTATTTTTATTTCTTCTTCCGTAACAATTTCAAGGAGCACTTCATCCAGACTATTTGACCGAATCACAAGACTCCCTTCGTGAAAAGCAAAAAGAGAAAAATCTTTTATAACTTTTTGAATCGCATTTGTTGCTAAAAAACAATTACGAATAGGTACAAAAAAATGACTTTCCGATGCATAATAGCCAATTTTTCCACTAGAAACTTTTAAACTTACCTTATTACGATATCCTAAAACGGGTCTACTTTCTACAATAGAAATATCGTTTAACAAAACTCCATTATGCTTCGCATAATCAAGAAAAATCTCTTTTTTGAATTCTAAAGACTTTTCATAGGAAACTATATCAAACGTGCAACCTCCACATGACTCTGAATAAGGGCAAAAAGAAATTACACGATGAGGACTTTTCGTATGAATTTCATCCAATACACCTATGTCATAACGTTTTTCATTCTTTCCAAAATGATACGAAACATTTTCGTTAGGTAAAGTGCGAGGTAAAAACACGACTTTATTCGAATCACGAATAATTCCTCTTCCCTCATAATCTAATTTTTCAACAATAGCTTCCATACATTTTTCCCTTCTTCAAAAAATAGATTAACATACCTAGAGAAAAACCTCAAGTTTATGTTTAAAAGTTTCTCTTTCGTTTCATAATAATTCTGGTGAAGAACATGAACAACGAAATTATGAAAAGAATTCAAAAAGAATTTAGTAAAAACACAGACCTCATCATCAAACCAATGAAAGTATCCCTTTTTCAAACGATTTATATTGTATATTTAGAAAGTGTAACTGGAAGTGATAAAGTAAATGATTATGTACTAAAAAATCTTACTTTTCTAAATGCTCTAACAAAGAAAAAATTAAAGGATTTACAGAGTTTGATTCCAGCACCTCATACCATTCTTTTAAACAATTCGGATGAAATAGAATTTTACATTACAAATGGGTTCACAATCGTTATTCGTGGCAAAGAAATACTTGCTTTAGAAACCAAAGCTGATATTACAAGAAGCATTCCAGAATCTACAACAGAACAAGCTGTTTTTGGTCCAAAAGATGCATTTACCGAAAACATTCAAATCAACTTAGGACTTGTCAAAAGACGAATCAAATCCAAAACATTAAAAGCTTGCAATCTTGTTTTAGGAAGAAAAACAAATACAACCCTAAATCTTCTTTACTTTGAAGATATCATCGAAGAAGAACTATTAGAAAAAGTAAAAGAAAACCTTTATAAAATTGATGTAGACGGTATTATGGATTCGGGAACTCTTGCCGAATACTTAGAACTAGAAAACAGTACTCATTTTCCAACCATCATCAAAACGGAAAGACCAGACTACGTCGCTAAAGCTTTAATGGAAGGAAAAATTGCCATTTTAGTAGATACTTCTCCTTTTGCTTTAATCTTGCCAGCTTTTTTCGCAGATTTTATTAATCCTGTTAGTGACGATTACAAAAAATCAAAAAATATTAACTTTTTAAAAATAATTCGTTTTTTCTGTTTTTTTATAACAATGATGGCTCCTGCAATTTACATTGCTCTTTTAAACTATAATCCAGAAACTATCCCAACATCTCTACTCATTAATTTTGCAACTCAAAGGGATAATGTTCCTTTTCCAGCTATTGTCGAAGCTGTCTTAATGCTTTTCATTTATGAAATTTTAAGAGAAAGTGATATCAGATTCCCAAACTCCTATGGAAGTGCAATTTCCATACTAGGAGCCTTAATATTAGGAGAAGCCGCGGTAAACGCTGGATTTGTAAGTCCCATTATGATTATTGTCATTGCCTTTACCTTTATCACAAGCCTCATTTTCACTGAGCAAGAACTCGTAGATGCAGCTAGACACTTTCGAATGATTTTTCTATTCGCCGCGGCTTTTTACGGACTATATGGCATTGTACTTGTCTTTATCTACTTCTTAATTCATGTGATTGAAATAAAGTCTTTTGGAAAACCATATTTCTATCCTTTAGCCCCATTTGACAAAGTTTATTTAATGAAAGGAATCTTAAAACCCAATATTTTAAAAAACAAAAACCGTAGTAAAATACTTACAAGTAAAAACTATACACGCCAAAGGAGAAATGAAACATGAAAAAACGATTCTTACTACTCATTCTTCCCATTTTCTTAACTGGTTGTTATGACTATCAAGAATTAAATAATCGCGCAATTGTATCAGGAATAGCCATAGATTACGAAGAAGAATATAAAGTTACATTAGAAATATTAAATAGCAAAAAAAGTGGAAGCGAAGAAAATTCCAGTAAAACTTACTATGTGAAAGGAATAGGAGAAACACTTGCGAAAGCTTTCCAAGACGCGAGCCTTAAAATCAGTAAAGAACCTTACTTTTCCCATTTAAAAGTCATGATTTTAAGTGAAGACATAGCTAAATATAAACTCGAATATGTTGTCGACTACATTATAAGAGAACCAAATATCCGGAATATATTTTTACCTGTCGTAGCACAAGGATGTGAAGCTCAAACAATCCTGCAAACGACCACGAAAGAAAATCCCGTAAGTTCTGAAGCAATTGAAAGTATGATTGAAAATAACAAAACCAGCAACCATATCTCCATGATTGCTGACTTCGAAACATTCATGGATCATTTAGTCGACGAAAGAAGTGATGCCTACCTAAATACATTAAGCAAAACGAAAGATGCCTTTGAACTTTCAGGTACAGCAATCTTTAAAGGATTTCAACTGGAAAGTATATTAGATATTAAAAATGCTTCTACTTTTAATACATTAAACAATTCGAGCGAAAATCATTTTATTACTATAGCCTGTCCAAATGGCACTACTGGGACTATTACAATCAATTTATATCACAATACCGAAACATCCTTAGAAGTGAGTGATGACAATCTTCTTGTCAAAAACAACTTAAAAGCAACAATCATAGAAGACAATTGTGGATATGACTTCCGTGATACAAAATCTTATGAAGAATTACAAAATGCTTTTATAAAGCCAATGGAAGAAGAATACCAAGAATTCTTCCAAATCATAATGGAAGAACAAACAGACATATTAGGAATACAAGCAATCTATTATAAAAAAACTAGAAAGGATTTACCATATTGGTATCTATTAAATATTTCCTATGAAACAAAACTAGATATTAATAAAAATGGATTAATTTTTAAGGTGAGCTAATTATGAATGAACGAAAAATGTTTTCCTTATCTTATTTTTTGGGACGTGTCTTTTTCTTAGGATTTGGCATATCTCTTCTTTCAAAAATAACAACCAAAGACACTTGGATTGCAGCCGTATTAGGAACAATTCTTGGTTCAGGACTCATCTTCTTCTTTAACTATCTAAGAAAAAAAGTAAATGGGACTATTTTAAACCAAAAAAACAGTATTTTAAAAGGAATATTAACCACTCTATTCTTTCTTTTCAACCTGTTCGTTTTCAGTCAAATTATTTTTATCTTTCAAACATTTGCCTCTTCCTTCTTTTTAATAAAATCACCAAATTTCTTTATCACCCTACCTATTCCATTCATTATCTATAGAATTTGTAAAAATGGGCTACCAACCATCGCAAAAGTAGGAGAAATATTAATGCCTATATCTCTATTTTTAATCTTATTCAGTTTCTTGGGTTTATTAAATCATATGAAATTAGATAATTTTACACCAGTACTTACCACCGAACCATTAAACCTTATCCAAGGTACGCTTTTCTATGCTTTCTATTCTTCCGCCCCATTTATATTACTGATGAATGCAAAAAGTGAAGAACATCATCTAGTACGAAAATATATCTTCTCTTCTCTTACAATTATTTTAATTATCATCACAACCGTTGGTGTCTTAGGAGCCAATTTAGTTCAAATTTATCGTTATCCTGAATATATGGTTCTTAAAAAAATTAAACTATTTAACTTCATTGAAAAAGTAGAAAACATTGTTTCCATTAGTTGGCTATTTGACTTATTTATGACTCTTTCCATCACTGGTCACAATATAAAAGAATGTTTACCAGAAAAAAAGAAGAATTTACTATTTATTCTTATCCTGATTCTTCTTTATTTTGGAGCCATTCTATGCGGCATCTATTATCAAGAAGAACTAATGCTTTATCATATTCTTCCTATTATTTTAGGTATATCTGAAATTCTAATTCTAATCTGTTTCTACTTCTTTTCAAGAGTGAAAAAGAAATCATAAAAGCCAGGATTTAGTCCCTAGCTTTTTTTAATTTATCATAAGCTTCTTTTAAAAAACTATAACGAATGTGCAAGAATTGTTTATAAAATTCTTTTCTAATTTTTGAAATAGGCATAGTATCAATAATTCTCCCTATTTCATTCAAATTAATTTTTGGAAATATTTTACACAAAGCATTATTACAATCTTCATTTTTTAGGCTTTTCAAATAGTCCACATAATGAATTCGTTTATTGTTTTCCTTCAAACAGGAAAAGACATTGTAAGAAACATTTTTTAATTCAGAAGGATTTTTTAAAATAAATGCTATTCCTTGATCTGATAAAGTGGGCACAAAAGAAGAACCGCAATCATAAACTGGGGCAATAGAAATTTCATTTGTTTTTTCATTCACTAAAAATCCCCAATCTGAATTATGTCTATCAGTATTTCCAATAAGAGCATCTACAATAAACATTTCCAAAAAAATGATATTAAATTAGTCACGTTTGAAAGTTCTTTATTATGATGAAAATTTTCTAAAATATCTTTTAAATTTGTAGTAGCTTTTTTATTGAATTCAACATTACTAATAAGTAACTTATCAAACTCTGTTAATTTATGTTTTTCATCAGTAAAATCTAAACACAGACAGACAATTTTTTCTATTCCATTTTCTTGAGTATACTTACCAAAAGTTGTCTCTTGACTGGAAAAGCCTAAATTCTGAAAAATATGGCTTCCCAAAAATTCAGAGAATACATTATTCGCATAGGATAAACTTTTACTCTTTTCACTTGTAGGATTCGGAAACTTTACTAAATATTTTTGCCCATTCATCACAAATGTCTTTTTTTTCTCTGAACCGGCATAAAAATTAATTAATTCCTTTTTCTTTGTTAAATCAATCATATTATTCACCCTACCATTCAAAACAAAATCTCACTTGAACGATATTATAAGATAGAAACAATATTTTGAAAAGAAAGAAAAAAGAATATATCTTTACATTCTTTTAAGTTTTATCGTCGATTATTTCCCATACCATTGGAGTTA
>CAYQKO010000021.1:9013-14202 GCA_964418205.1 uncultured Muribaculaceae bacterium | reverse complement strand
GGATTTCCACCAACTATATATTAAGCACCGAACTGGCGCACCTCATTTCTTATATGGTTATTGTATCAAATCATACCTTTAAAGTCTACGATAAAAAAAGAGAAGCGATGTACAATGCTTCTCTTGAAATAAGATTCTTTCCATCATAACCTATTTTCCATTTTCTATAGAATTTATAAGGTTTTATAATAATACAAATTACATCCAAACTTTTCACATTATCATCTATGATATGCCAAATATAATTCAATTGAGTTCATCGAAGTCTCTAAGGTACCCATTATGAAACCAAGTCCCTGACATAGCAAAAAACCAACGAAACAGACTACAACCAAAGATTTATTTTTTGAAATTTCAAATACATTCGCCGCCCGCAAATCGAAGGATTAATTTGCGGGATAGTCTCTTGCATTTATTCTTTTTACAGTCGGCTTTCAGCCAACCATATATGGATCATTCCACATCCCTGTTCCTTTCTTTAGTACTCCCGTCGACAGATTGAGAACGGGCCGCACGCCCCGACTGCCACTCGCGAAGGATGTGTAGTCCAAGCGACCTTCCGAGTATATGAGGTAGACGTAGGCATAAATACCGTCGTACTTGTCCGGCGACAAAGCAAAATAGTAATACCCTGTGTATAAGTAAAATCCATAATTATCAGAGTTATATCCTCCTGCTAAACTAGCTTCATCTTCTGTGATTAATCCGATTGGATAAGTTAAAGCCCCATTTCCTAGAGTCGTATCATTTACAGTAAATCGGTCATTTTGTTGAGTACACGTTAGTCTTGGATAATTTGTTAATGGAGCATAAGCAGTTTTATCTTTTCCAATTCCTGTATTTAAATATCCACTTGGTGTGGTTGAGGAAATACTTCTATCATTACAGAATAACGTATCACTTAAATAACTTTCATATTCTGTTCCTTTTATATTACTTTCATACCAACTATCGATAAAAGTTTTTATCGTACTATTATTGATATTCGCATGGGTTTCTTCATAAGTAGAAGAACCTGCTGTTCCATACATATATCCTACATAAGCATTGTCGTTATAAGAAGAATTAAATGCACTTTCTCCTATTCTTGTATAATAAGTACTTGAATCATCATAGCCATTTGCCATTACAGTTTGTTTTGTTGTTTCATCTAAAGCATCCAAGACACTTGCATCTCCTGCATAAATCATTCTTATGGAACCATCTCCATTGATACGAATTATCCTCCAATAGAATCCTGCAAATTTTACATAATTATTGGTGACATTTCCTCTATAGTAATAACTCGTTCCATAATCATCTGTTGCACTACAAAGGTAACCATTTGTGGATTCTGCACCTGTTACATTTACTGTCCCATCATCATTCACCGTTGGACATGCACCTGTAGTATCTAAACTTGCTATAATTTGTTGTTGAATACTTGGTTCTAAAGTAACTGCTGTCGCAACTATTTTAACACTTGCTTCAAATGTCTGTCCTTGTACTTCATTTCCTGCACTTTCATCTATCCATAAATATAAATTATATGTCGCACTTTCGTTTTGTCTTAAGCTTCCAGTTGTCATAATTAAGGATGTATCTAAATTACTAAGATTTAAATCATTTGTTTCTGTATTTACATTTGCAGAGTTAGAAGCAAATGTTCCTAGGTTTGTCCCACTCGTTGGAACACTACTACCACTTGAGAAAGCAAATTTGATTTTTGATTTATCCATAGTACTTGTTGTTAAGGTATTTAAAGTAACGTAATAGTTTGCATCTATACTACATGTATTTGTTATTTTTATTGTATATGGTGTACTACTTAAACCCTTAGCGTCACTTGCTGGATAAGCATTACTTAAGCTAATTGGATTCGTTAATTCTTGCATTTCTATTTCAAAACATCCAACAGAAATAATATTTGTTTCTCCTTTTAAGTTTACTACCCATAAAGCATAACTATGTAATGCCATCAAACAAATTAAAACTGCAACCAATACAATTGCCGAAGTTATTTTATATCTTAGTCGCATAAAACCATCCCCATATCTTAATATACTAAAATTATAGTGGTTTTTTTAAATTAAATCAAGATATAATCTGTATAGATTAGCCTTCTTTACAAAAAAAGAGACAATCTAGCCTCCTATTTTAACTTATTTTTTACATCATCCATCATCATGTTAGCGTTTTCCATAGCTTTATTTAACATCTTATTTGCTTTCTTCTCTGTACCTGGATTAGAGAAACAATAGGCTGCAATACCCATTCCAGCAGACATACCAATACCAAGTCCAATCATCATGTTTTTCATTTTTCTCACCTCAAATATAGTATGCTACACTTTACGAAAACTATTCTCTAATTTATCTCTTAATCCAGTTTTTCTATGATTCGAGTAATCATTTTGAACACTCATCAAAAAGGCTTCCTGTTCCCCTATTAAAACAAGGCTTTTCTTAGCACGGGATACTCCTGTATAAATAAGCTTATTATAAAGCATTTTATAGTAATTTTTGGTAATTGGTAATATAACATGAGGAAATTCACTTCCTTGACTCTTATGGATTGTAATCGCATAAGCATGCTTAATACTTTGCAAATCTTCTATCTTATAAAGAACTTTATTTCCATCAAAATCAATAAGAATTTCTGTATGCTTCTTGGGTAGTCCAACTTCTTCTATGGATTTAATATATCCAATATCCCCATTGTAAACATTACAATCAGGATTATTCACTAATTGTAATACTTTATCATTTTCCCGAAAAACCGTATCAAAGAATTTAATTTCTTTCTTGTTCTTGCTTGGTGGATTAAATAATTCCTGTAACAAAATATTTAAATTATCAATACCATTTTCTCCCTTATACATAGGAGCTAAAATCTGCATCTCATCGACTTTTAAACCTTTTTCAATACTACGCAAAATAATTTTTCGGATCATTTCCTTTAAATGCCTTGAATCACACATTATAAAATTATAATCATCTTTCTTTTCCAAATAAGTATTACTTAAATGACGTTCTTTTATTTCTCGAGCTAAAATAGGAATATAGGAATTATCACTTTGCCTGTAAATCTTTTCCAAAGAAGTATAAGCAAACAATTTGGAAGAAACTAAATCATTTAAAATAAGACCTGCTCCTACACTTGGAAGTTGAAAAGTATCTCCAACCAACACGATTTGACTAGACTCTGGTATTCCCTTCAACAAAGAAGAAAACAAATACTCATCTATCATACTTGTTTCATCCACAATAATTAATTTATGATGATTTTTATTATATTCATTGATTTGAAAATCATTCGTATCTTTATTCCACTTCAAATAACGATGAATGGTTGATGCTGGCAAATTCGTACTTGTGGATAGTTTTTTAGCCGCTCTGCCGGTCGGGGCTAATAATGCAATTTGAGATAAAGTTTCAATGGGTGATAACTTATAAATTTCAATAAAAAGCTTTGTAATTGCATTTACAATGGTTGTCTTACCAGTCCCTGGACCACCCGAAATAATAGAAACTGGATTTAAAATAGCTGTTAAAATAGCTGTTTCTTGATCTTTATTATATTTTACTCCCAATATATCTTCTAAATAAGAGAGCTTTTCTTTTAAAGCCCTTACATCTTTTTTCGGATAACTACTCATACGTTTCAATGTATGTGCAATATCCCATTCCATCTCATAATACTTCGTTAAATATACATGATCTTCTTCTATAGTAATATCTTCTTGTTGGAGCAATTTTTCTAAATAGGATTTCATTTCTTCTACCGATAGCACTATTTTAAATTCCTTTTTCACACTCTCTATAATTTCATCTAAATAATAATACGCATCGCCATTGGTATTACTCATTCTTTCCATGGTTTCTATTAAACATTCTTTCACTCGCAACTCATCATAGGCATCATGAGTATCTAAATAGATTTTATCTAACTTATTAAAAGATATAAAATCTTTAAAATAGTATATATTTTCTTCTAAAAATACTAAAGTTTTATCTTGGTAATGTTTAATTAATTTTGTAGCTTCATTTACCGAAAATCCCATATTTTTTAAAGTAACAATCGTATCATCCACTTTAGAATAAGATAATATACTTAAATAAATATTTTCTGCTTTTTTCTCCGTCATATTAGGAACCAAAAACAAATTCTTTTTATTTTCTTTAATTAAATTCAAAGCCTCTTCCCCTAAAGTATCCACAATTGCCTTAGCCGTTTTTAGTCCACATCCCTTGATTAAAGGACTTGCCAAAAATTCTAAAACTCCATCTTTTCCTTCCGGTATTTTCTTCTCATAATTTTGAAAAGAAAATTGCATTCCATACCTTTCATGTTCTATATAATTGCCATACAAAATATAAGTATCTTCCGTATTTACATCAATAAGTAACCCTGTAATAGTCATAGATTTATTTAGAAACATTTTTAAATTTTCTTCCTTTGTATCCTTCACTTTAAAAACTGCGACTAAAAAACCGGAGTCACCATGAAAAATAACATGCTTTATTTTTCCTTCAATTTGTTGCATGTACAATCACCTAGACAATTGTACCATGAAACCCCAAAATTTTACACCAGCAAAAGATCAAAATCCATTAACTATTTTTATATCCTAATAAATACAAACGATATACAAGATCATCATAATAACCATTTAAAGCAGGATCATTTTGTTGTTTGGCTACATTAATCGTATACCACAAATTATATAAATCATTATATTCTTTTAAAAATTCCGCTCGCTTTTCAGAAGATGTTACAGCGTTCATCTTAGTATAATAATCATTTAATGATGCAATAATAAAATTATCTAATAAAGCATAGTTCACTCTTCCTATAGATAAAATAGTCCGAACTCCAACTCTTTTAAATGGTCGAATCATCTTCTGTTTCCATGAAAAACTATCATTTACTTTGATGATTCCAACTTGAACACCATTATCTAGCCATTGTAGTTCTTTAAAATGAATATTGTTAAACATGACTATCACCCTAATTTATTCTGTTAACATTTTATCAAAAATATTGTATAAAATCTACCTATAAATTTCATGAACTTACATTCCCAATAAAATTAGAATACTTCAAATAACTAGAATCTGAACCAAAGTATTTTAAAGATTGCTTTACACGAAAAGAAATATTAACCTTATATTCGTTTATATTTTAAATTACGAACAGAAAATCCCCTG
>CAYQKO010000021.1:0-8913 GCA_964418205.1 uncultured Muribaculaceae bacterium | reverse complement strand
GAAATATTAACCTTATATTCGTTTATATTTTAAATTACGAACAGAAAATCCCCTGTACACATATATGAGTCCATACACTTTGTATCTTAAAATATAGAAACCCAAGTAGAATGAAATCAAGAGACTTTTGAAATTGAAAAGATTGATGATTGAAAGGAATTTTTCAAAAAAGCCTCTAAAAACCTAAGAAACAAAAACAAACAGTATCACAAAAAAATAAGAAATTATCTGGTCTTAAAATATTTAAGACACTCTTTTGTTCTTTATTGGTATACCAAATAATTCTTTCTTACGCAAACCAGTAACTTTTAGTGTAACAAAGGAATTTACTGGAAGTTTTTCATCACACTTTATTTTTAAATAATTTGAACTACACCCGATACCATCACTTTCAATTAAAACTTCTATATCTTGATTTAAAAATTGCTTCATATAATCTTCTTCCAATTCATCAGATACTTGGCATAATCTTTTACTACGCTCATGCTTTTCCTTCGCGTCTACTTGTTCATCCATCTTACTTGCCATCGTACCTTTCCGAATGGAATATGGAAAAACATGAACTTTACTAAAATGAATATCTCTCACTGTTTTAATCGTTTCTGCAAATAATTCCTCTGTCTCATAAGGGAATCCAACAATCACATCTGTTGTAATCGATATATCAGGACGAATATTGCGAATTTGTTTTATTTTATCTTTATATTCCTGTAATGTATACTTACGATTCATCTTTTTTAGTATTTCATCTGAACCAGCTTGCAACGGGATATGTAAGTGATTACAAATTTTCGAATTATTTTCTAATTCACTCAAAAACTTATCATTCAATTCTGTAACTTCAATCGAAGAAATACGAATTCTTTTTAAACCATCGAATTTACTAATCTCATGAATTAAATCCGTTAAATCATGAGTAGTCCCTATCCCATAAGATCCTGTATGAATTCCTGTTAAAACGATTTCTTGATGCCCATTATTCACAAGAGTCTTAATTTCTTCAATAGCTTTTTCAAAATCCTTATTTCTTCTTGTTCCACGAACATAAGGAATAATACAGTAACTACAAAAATTATCACACCCATCTTGGATTTTAACAAAAGCACGCGTGTGTGTAGTAAATTTGTCAATTTTCATCGTTTCAAATTCTAAATTTCGTGTATGAGAAAACTTATGGTATTTCTTTTGATCCTGTTGATATTTTTCTACCAAAGAAACAATATTACTCTTTCCAACATTTCCTAATAAAATATCAATATCCATCTGATTATAAATTGCTTCCTCATTTTCAGTAGAACATCCGCATACAACTAAGATTGCATTATTATGATTTTTTTTAAAACGTCGAACCATTTTCCGTGACTTTTGATCCGCAATATTCGTTACAGAACATGTATTTACAATAATAATATCAGGGTTTTCACGACAAAAGTGATATCCTTTCTGAAGAAACTTTTCTTTGATTACTTCGGATTCATAAGCATTTACCTTACACCCCAAAGTATAGATATAGAAATTCATACAACTTCACTTCTTTCCCTAGTTATTATCAAAAATCCCTTTCAAATTGTCAACCATTTTCTTATAAATAAGAAAAAAGCATTCCATACCCTTTTATTTTGTAAATGAAATGCCGCCTTTTTAATTTAAAAGCTCGTTTAATTGTTTCAAAGCCTTTAAAAAAGCCTCTTCTTTCTCATAAGAAAACAACTTAACTCCAGTAGTACTTGTTTCCTTTGCTTCAAATTCAATTTTTGGTTCCTTAGGTGTGAATGAAATCGGATTATCGGTTTCCACGGAATTTAAAGTAATTCGCTTTACAGGTATCACATCATCTATCATTTCCTCTTTCGTATAATTTATTCGAGACTGGTCACTCTCTTTTATTAGTTCATCATAACTAATAATTGCTTTACTTTCCTGTTCCTCTTCATACGCCGTCATATCTGCCAGTGGTTGAGGATTTTCATCTATTATATTTACAATATTTTGTAAATCTATTTCTTCCTCTACTTCATTCTTCATAACATACTCCTCTTCATTCGTTTGATTATTCTCTAATTCTTCTATGTTCTCTTCTTTTTCCATTTGAATTACATAGACAAGTGAAACTACTAAAACAATCAAAGTTACCACTGCAAAATATAAAATATAATCTATAAAAGAAAGACTACGAATTATTTGCCATATATCATTAAAAATGTTAATCATACTTCTCACCTAGTACTAGTTTATCAAAGTATAAAAAAAATAGCCAATCAATTTGACTACTTTACATATTTCTATACATCATGTAGACACTTTTTACATGTGAGATTTACACTAAGACATAAGGATCTTCCACAGTCCCCGTACCTGACACTTTTGCTCTTTTCACTAACGTAATAACAGGTCTTATAAACAAATTCGTTGTCTCTGAAATATCTTTCATTAAAGAACCATCAGTATTAACCGCAATGTAAAATACGACATCATTTTCCTTTTTATGTGGAGTCATAGTCCACCAAGAACTCTGAATACCATCTAAGAAAAGATAATAGTTTTTATTCTCTGTCGTAGTACCTCCAGCAAACATGACTTCATCCGCGGTTAAAATAGCAATTTTTTTGGAAATCGATGTACCATTACAAGTATTCGTTGGATTTTGTTCTTGGAAAATACGTACATGAGACAAATACTCAATTTGATTATTCTCATCCGTCATTACACTATCATCCAAACAATAACGAGTACTAGAAATTAAATCATCATAATCCATTAAAAAGCTCGAATACCAACTTTCCAATTGTTCATTTAAATTTGTAGCATAGAAATTAGTATTTCCAGCATTTTCTGACTCATTTATAGCAACCATACTTTCCGTAGTGCCATTTAAAACCAATTTGACTGTATTATCCTCATTTATTTTAATAATACGCCACGAATATCCAGCAAAAGAAACATAGTTATTCGACACATCACCAGTAAAATAATAAACATCCCCATCTTGCTCTGCCTTACGAACCAAGCCAGCCGTACCATCATTTTTTTCTAATATCTCGTTGTTCGATAAAATCGTACTATAAAAACTATTATCGATACTTTCTATATCAGCATCCAACTGAAAAGTAATTTCCTTTTGAGTTGGATTATCAATAACCATTGTATACCGATGTGTTTCATTCGGTGATATTTCAATCCGACTCCCTAAAATAGTTTGTTCAAAATCAGATTCCAATGTTGTAAAATCTTCCCTATTGGAAGATAAAGTATAACTTACATCCTCCGCACTTCCTGTAACATTTAATAATTTTAAATAATAGTACTTTATTTCTGAAGAATGATTTGTAACAGAAAAGTTCACTTCTTTCGATGTCCCATTTATTTTAATTTGATTTCCATCTAAATAGTTAATCGACAACTCTTCCGTGACCAAAGTAATAGCTTCACCATAAGTTTCTTCATGAGAATAAAACTCATAATGAAATAAGATGCCTAGGCACAAAAGAAACAAACAAAAATCCACAGTCAATGCAATTTTGTATGTTTTTTTCATGCAAATCAACCCTTCCATTATCATAAGTATACTGAAACTAAGATAATATGTCAATTTAAGAACCATTTGCCTTACTTTTTTTTTACATATTTTCAAGAAAAAGAAGAAAAATGATACTTTCAACCTGACATTCCAAACCGTGTTCAAACATAAAATACTATGACAGAATATGTCATAGGTGGTTAGAATGATAAAAGAGTATCGAAAAAAAAGGGGTTTAACGCAAGAACAATTAGCAGAAATTCTTTATATGTCAACAAGGCAAATTCAAAGAATCGAAAAAAATGAAACAGCCACAACGATCGAAACCTTAAAAAAATTAAAAGAAGCATTAGATATTCCAGATTTTGAAATGGTTAAGATTTTTCATGAAAAAAGAGAAAAAAAACCAGTTTAGTTTTTCATTTTATCGTGTTTTTTAATTTATTCACAAAGTCCTTACTCTTCAAATAGAGTCCAGTAAATTGATTCATATAACTCGTTAAAAATTGATCAATTTCTTTTTTATTTTTAACAGGTATATCAATTTTTGTAATATTTTTTATAGATACATGATTAAACATTCTCAAATATTTCACTGTTTTTAAGGAAACAATTGGTTCATTTTGATAACAATTTCTACATATCAATCCCCCACGACTTCCATCAATCGTAACAATATCGGTAGTCTTCCCACAAGAAGAACAAGCATCTAACACAAGACCTACCCCTAACAAAGGGAAACATTTTACTTCTAAAATACTAATTAAAACTTCTGGATCCAACCCTTCATTCATTTTATTTAATGTATCAATAAACAAATCAAGTAAATGGATACTCTGACTTTCCTTATAAACTTGTGTGATAAATTCTGTCGCATAATTTAAATACCCAATCAAGAAAATATCATTATGAAGATTCGAAAAAGCATTGATAATATCCACATCTTTTAAAATAGAAAGCTTATTCTCTTTATAATAAATATAAAAAAGGCCATAAGTAAATTTCTGAGTAGAAGCCCTAAGTCTACTTTTCATAGACTTAACACCTTTTCCCATAATTCCTATTAGACCATATTCTTTCGTTAAAACATTTAAAATAAGTGATGAATCCCCATAATCTACTGTACTAACTATAAAACCCACCACTTCTGTTATCATATTTCCACATCTTTTCCTTTATATTTTAAATAATATTTAATTTCTCCAGTTTCTTTAAATTTTTCCCATGCTTCTTTTCTTGTCATAATATCTTCCCTTCTAATATTATCATGGGAAGAGTTTCTTTTTTTTATTCAACTTATTTTAAATTTAGTTCATTAAAACCTAATTCTTTTAAAAAACTTTGCTTTTCTTTCCAGTTTTTGATTGTTTTTACAAATAATTCTAAGTATACTTTTTTACCAATCAACTCTTCTAATTCTTTTCTAGTTTCCATTCCTACTCTTTTTAGTCGTTCGCCACCTTTACCAATAACAATCTTTTTAATGGATTCACGATCCACGATAATATCTACATTTATATGAACAATATCCTTTTTCTCTTCAAATTTTGTAGTTACACAAGTTAAAGCATGTGGCACTTCTTCAATCGTAACATGAAGAAGTTTTTCTCTCACAAGTTCACTAGCCATAAAAGAGAAAGAATTACTTGTTACGATATCTTCATCAAAATAACGTACATTCCCTGTTAAATATTTCTTAATGACTTCAATCAATCTTTTGATATTATCTTTCTCTAAAGCACTGACAGGTACAATATCAGCAAAAGAAAATAAATCTTTATAAGTTAAAATGGAATACATCAATTCTTCACGATTTAGCTTATCTATCTTATTTAAAACCAATATAACTGGAGAATTACTTTTCTTTAAGCTTTCTAATATATATTTATCACCTGTTCCAAGTCCTTCTTTCGCATCCACCACAAATAAAATAGCATCCACATCTTTCATTAAAGCATAGCTTTCTTTATTTAAAATCTTTCCTAATTTATTTTTAGGTTTTGATATTCCAGGAGTATCTAAAAAAATGATTTGCGTATCACTTTCATTGTATATACCTTGAATAATATTTCTTGTCGTGCCAGCTTTATCCGAAATAATAGCTACCTTAAAATCTAATATAGCATTTAAAAGAGTACTTTTCCCAACATTAGGTCTTCCAATAATACTAATAAAACCACTTCTCATACTTTCACCTACCTTGTTATATTTAAATCGTTTAATATTTTATCTTGTAAATCAAACATAATTTTTTCTTCTTCTTTACTCTTTGTATGATCATACCCAAGTAAATGTAACATTCCATGAACAACTAAAAAGGATAGCTCTCTTTTTTCAGAATGACCATAAACTTTTGCTTGTTCTTGCATTTTCGGAATAGAAATAAAAATATCCCCCAAAACACGCATTTCATCAAAATCATCTGGAGCATCTTCTAAAGCTACACTGATTACATCCGTCGGACGATCAACTCCTCTTGTTTCCTTATTCATTTTATGAATTTCCTCATTATTCACAAAAATGATAGAGAAAATAGCATCCTTTACATGCTCATGTTCTAAAGTATATCGAATCACTTCTTCTAAATAACGAAAGTCTTTATATCCATATAAATCATTTATTTGATAATTATTCATATGAAACCCCCATTTCTGTTAAGCAAAACGAATGCCCATTACCTTCAAATAATACAAGAATGCTAGTACAAATAAGACAATACAAATGATATTGTAAAACAAATCACTTCGGAAGAATCTTGGTAAATGTTTTTTAATTGCAGTAAAACCAATATAAAGTAAAAAACCAATGATTGCACCTACGACATTTAATAATATATCATCCACATCAAAACTTCGACCTATATAATGTTGTACCAATTCAACCGTTGTACTGGTAATGACACTGATAAATAAGATATGACTAACTTTTGAAGCTTTTACATAACTGGATACAAAATAACCAAATGGCACAAATAATAAAATGTTACCTATTACATTAAAATAAAAGCCATATGTTCCTACTTCATATCTTAAAATTTCCTTGAATGGAACTAAATTCAATCCACTAGAAGTATTGAGTTCCGTATTTGTAAGTAGTTTGAATAAAAGTAAAGCATACACAACAAATACCAAATTCATAAATTCTTTGTAAAAGACAAATTTCTCATGATTCACATGAATATAAGTTAGGCGAATAGAAATGATAACAACTAAGAAAATAGTTAACATAGGCCATACATTATTGTCTATTATAGTTTCTTTTATTAAGTTTAATTCCATAAGAATCACTATTCCCCTTTTACAAATTCTTGGGTCTTCGCGATGTTCTCCAGAACTACCACAAAAACTTCTATACTCATTGTACTATCATTTACCTCTTTTTTCAAAACTTTTTTTTCTAAAATACGTTCTTTTGCCTCTAATGTAGCCTCTATTTTCAAAGATGCTTCCTCAAGCCCCTTATTTAAAGCTTCTTCTTCCGAATATACTTTTGTTTCTTCTATTGTTTCTACTTGCGTAACAAAAGATATCTCATTGCCAAAGAAACAAAATAAATGGTGTCTTTTTTCCGTATAAGTCTCTAATCTACTTTTAAAAATAAAATCATCATAAGAAGAATTTGTTAATCGAATATTCCATCTTTTGTTATCCGTTTCTATAATATTTTTATATTCGAAAGGAATACTTATATTTACTTTATACCAAACTTCAGCATAAACTTCTCCTGTAGCACAGGTATACCCAACATTTTCTTTTCCATTATCAATCGTACCACGGATTAAAATATCTCCCTCTTTTACCGCATCATTCATTTTAAATAAAGCTTCACCTTTGCTATAGACCATCTCTTTTATAATCCCATCTTTTTCCGCAACTAAATTACATGCATCTTTTAGTTCATCATCACTTTCCAATTTTCTTTCTTCCACTCTTACAATATATTTCATTCCTTTTATTTCAATTTCTAACCACTCTAGTTTATCAGGATATGCATTTAAAAGTTCTTCTTTTATTTGTTCTATTTCTTGGTAACTCATGCGCCAAGTATTTTCTTTCACTCCTCTTTCTTCCAATTCCATTGTAACAAGATCTCGAATTTCCTTATTCGAATGGATGACTTCCACACTTAACATAACATGGGAAAGAAAAAAAAGGAAGACGAGCCCTACCATGACTGATACCAAAAAAAATCGTTGCTGATGCAATTTTTTCTTTACTTCTTGATAGCCTGTCCTTCTTGTATTTTTTACTTTAAGAAACCAAAATTTTTGAATTTTAGAAAAATCACTATCTAAAATCTTCACCCATAACGTTTCTTCTTCTTCCCTTGAATCAAAAATAGTAATACGACTTTTAAAACATCTTAAGAAAAAACGTTCCTTTTGCCTTTTTTCCATTTCAACCCATCGAAAAGTATTCATTTTATAACCTTCATTTCTAAAATACTCCCTTGAATCAATATCTCATTTTTTGTAAGTTTTAAAACTCTAAAATTTTCCCCTAATAATTGAATTTTAAACTTCTCTAAGGTTAATACAATTTTACTTTCTTTCAATGTATCCATATCAACTATACCATAAACATGGATGCAATCTTTCCATAAATCAATAAAGTAATCCTGATCATAAAGGAAATTTTTAATGGTTTTATAAAGATGCATCCTCATCACCTAAATCATTATATGCAAAAAAAAAGAAGCTTATTAACTAAGCAACCTGATCTTCACTAGAAACCATTTTTGTTCTTTTACGACTATAAGTGATATTTAGATTTTTCCTTTCACA
The DNA here is from genome assembly GCA_964418205.1 of uncultured Muribaculaceae bacterium. Lineage (GTDB taxonomy): Bacteria > Bacillota_I > Bacilli_A > RF39 > UBA660 > Ventrenecus. The sequence goes on along the minus strand of CAYQKO010000021.1, from coordinate 613 downwards.
ATTATGAAAAACATCTCTTAAAGAAATTCTTTTACTGATGTAAAGTCGAACATTTCTCTGTTCATCATAATTACACAAAGCAAATGCTTCTAAAAAATGTTCCTTATCCATTGTCATACTTTGAATTAATATTTTAAATTGATTACTTATATAACTTTTATTTAGAAAATTACGAAAATGATTGTAAAGTATATTTAAGATTTTTTGACTATTTTCTTTTTCCAATAGTTCTGAGAAAGAAAATGTCAAAATAAGAGAGTCCTCAATAATAAAGTCAGAAAGTGGTTTCCATCTTTTATTAATACAATGTTCTATCACCAATTTATCTGGATTACTTTCTGTAATAACAGAGTCATACTCCTTCATCCATTCTAAAATTTGTTCCTTGCCATTCTTAATAAATAACTGATCGATTTCTTCTAAAGATGGCATTGGCAAGCAGTAATCTTGTTGATGATCTTTTAATATTCCTAATCCATAAATTCCTTGCATAATCTTTCTCCTTTACCAAATAAGAGAATATCATATCAAAAAAAAAAGACCTTGTCTAGTAGAAAATTTCATACCTGAAAGGCTTTTTCTAATATTTATTCAGACTCAGTTGGATCCTCAA
>CAYQKO010000020.1:11115-14791 GCA_964418205.1 uncultured Muribaculaceae bacterium | reverse complement strand
TGATGATTCTATCATAACTACCCCCCCCCCGTGTCAATTTACAGTTTCTTGACACAGTCTATTTTTTAGAAAAACTCCTTTATTTTTCTATAGTTTCATTATATTTTTCTTGTAATTCAAAGCGATATTTTTGTCCATTTTTATTTACTTCTTCTATAAAGAGATTATAAGGCCTACACCATAATTCGTTATCTTTATACAACGCCCTATAAAGAACCATCTTTTCCAAAGTTTCACTATGAAAAGCTATATCTTCTACAATGTAATAGTTTCCTTTATAATGTTTATATATTCCATGGATTTTGATTTCTTGCATTAATAATTGTCCTTGCTTCTTAAAAATGCTGGAATATCAAATTCATTTGTATCTTCTTCATCTACTCTTCTTTTTGGCATTGGATCACTTGCTTCTTTTTCTTCTTTTCCATCAAATCCAGTAGCAATTACTGTTACAATGACTTCGTCTGTTAAATTAGAGTTTGGTATGGCTCCAAAGATAATATTAATATCACTGTTCGCTGCTTCTCTAACTGTTTCTACAGCATCTTCTATTTCAAATAAGGTTAATGAATCTCCTCCAGTAATATTTATAATCGCATCGGTAGCTCCATCAATTGTTGTTTCTAAAAGAGCACTTGACACAGCTTGACGAGCCGCTTCTACTGCACGGTTTTCACCAATTCCCATACCAATTCCAATTAAGGCTGTTCCACTTTTTTCCATAACTGTTTTGATATCAGCAAAGTCTAAGTTTACAATTCCTGTCACAGCAATTAAATCAGAAATAGATTGAACACCACGATGTAGTACATTATCTACTTCTTTAAAGGCTTCTTGGAATGTAGTTGTTTTATCAATGATTTCTCTTAACCTGTCATTTGGAATGATAATTAATGTATCTACATGTTTTTTTAGTTCTTCTAAACCTACTAAAGCATGTTCCATTCTTCTTTTTCCTTCGAAACGGAATGGTTTTGTGACAATTCCCACGGTTAAAGCACCAGTTTCTTGAGCAATCTCAGCAATGATTGGAGCCGCACCTGTTCCAGTTCCACCACCAAGACCGCATGCTACAAATACCATATCGGCACCTTTCACAGCTTCCTCAATTTCCTTTTTGCTTTCTAAGGCTGCTTCTCTACCTACTTCAGGATTTGAACCAGCTCCACGACCTCCAGTAATGTTGGCTCCAATTTGAATTTTATTCTTGGCCTTACTGGCATTTAATACTTGTAAATCGGTGTTTACTACGTAAAAGTCTACTCCTTGTACACCTTCCTCTATCATTCGGTTCACTGCATTATTTCCACCGCCACCGACACCAAATACTTTTATTTTAGCGATAGGATCTATTTTTAAATTTCCATCCATTGTATACCCTCCTTAATTATCAAAAAAATAGCCGAATAACTTTCCTAGAATGGAATTTTCACCAAAGTTAATTCTTTTATTTACGTTACTTAGTTCTTCTGTTTCTTCTTCATTCCAGATTGAAAATTCTACTCCTCGAGTTCTTGTTTTCTCATCATAATATTTTATTAATCCAACTGCAGCAGAATAGATGTTACTGCGAACTCCTAGCTCTTTTATATTGACAATTTTTGCATTATGTCCAAAAATCTCTTCAACCAGTAAACTAAAATTCGCCATTTCGCTTACTCCACCTGTTATCATTATATAATGAATTTCTTTTTTTGTTAAGAGATTTATTTCTTTTTTTGCTAATTTTAATATTTCTTCTAATCTTGAAGATGCAATTTCACTAGCTTCGTATTCACTAATGGTGATATTTTTTCCTTCTTTGGTAGTGAATTCTTTATGAATACTAGCACTCACCCCTCTTTTATGAGCGGATGCCAACTCATTTTTGGCTTGCTTTGCTTCTTTTTTCCCTATACTAAATATATAAGATAAATCGTGTTCAATATTTACAGAACCTAAAGGTAGTACGTTTGAATTTGTTAAAAGACCTTTGTTAAAAATAGAAACAGTTGTTGTTTGATAACCAATATTTATAATAGATCCTACAACATCTTTCATCATAGTAGTACTACTTGTTTGATAATCTCCAATAGAGGTTAATGTAAAATCAATTACTTCTACACCTATTTTCTCAAGACATTTTATTAATGTATAGACATTTTTTCTAGGAATTGTCACTACTAAGGATTTTACGGTTAATTTTACTCCTTCTTGACCTAAAGGATTTTTTACAGTTCTTTCTTCATCAATAATAAAGGAAACTGGCTCTATAGAAACAATTTCTTGATTATTTTCAATCTTATTGTATGTAGAAGCTTGCATAGCTCGGATGATATCATTATTTTTAATCACATGTTCATCATTATTTATCGTTGTAGAACCTTCTGTCATCATAAAGGCTACATCTTCACTTGGAACACTAATAATCACTTTTGAAATTTTTAAACCAAGCATATCTTCACATTTTATAAAGACCTCTTGTAATTTTGGTATGAAAGCATTTGGATCTACTACAAACCCCTTTTTGATTCCTAAAGAAGGCACATTAGAAACTCCTAATACATTGATTTTTCCTTTCACTATTTCTGCGACTACTAATTTAATAAGTTCGCTACCAACATCCAAACTAGCTATGATTTTACGCATATTTGTCACCCTTATTTTCTATAAGTAATTATACCGAAAAGAAATAGAAATTACAACAGTAATGCAAGAAAAAAGAAGAACAGAAACCGTTACTTCATTCGATATATCTTTTGATATTTATGAGTTATAAGCCAGATAATTTCTACAATTCCTAACCCGATAAAAATAAATAGAAATGGTAGAAATGCACCAGTTTTTGGATTTTCTACGACGTTACAACTCGCTTCAAAAGTACTTTGATCCACAATATTGCCAGCATTGTCATAATAAATACCATCTACTTCTTCACAATAATATTTTTCCATACATTCCTGTTCATAGTATTCTTTTGTAACTATCGTCCCAGTTGATCCATAATAGGTACCATCACTTAAAATTTCACAAGAATGACTCTCACATAGCTTTGTATAAGTCAAAGAATCTACAATGTTACCAGAGGTATCGGAATAGGTGTCATCTGAGTATTTTTGACATGTTGGTTTTTCACATAATTTGGTATAAGTTAAATCATCGGTTACATTGCCTGTTGGATCATATTTTGTTCCATCACTTAATTCTTCACAAAAATGATTTAAACATTCTTTTTCATATTCTAATTGGCTTACCTCTACTCCTTCTTGATTATAGTATGCACCGTCTACGTTTTTACAATAGTATTTTTCACTACATTCATCCACATAAACATCTTCACTAACTACTGTTCCATCTTTGCCATAATAAGTGCCATCTTCTAAAACATCACAGTAATGTGCCTCACAAGACTTTGTATATGTTAAATAGTCTACGATATTGCCTTCTTCATCAGAGTAAGTGCCATCTTCATATTTTTGACATGCTGGTTTCTCACATAATTTGGTATAAGTTAAATCATCAGTTACATTACCATTTGGATCATATTTTGTTCCATCGCTTAATTCTTCACAGGAATGTGTCTCACAAGCTTTGGTATATGTTAAGTAATCTACTATGTTACCCTCTTCGTCAGAGTAAGTTCCATCTTCATATTTTTGACATGCTGGTTTCTCACATAATTTGGTATAAGTTAAAT
>CAYQKO010000020.1:0-11015 GCA_964418205.1 uncultured Muribaculaceae bacterium | reverse complement strand
GGTATATGTTAAGTAATCTACTATGTTACCCTCTTCGTCAGAGTAAGTTCCATCTGAATATTTATAACATACTGGTTTCTCACATAATTTGGTATAAGTTAAATCATCGGTTACATTACCCGTTGGATCATATTTTGTCCCGTCACTTAATTCTTCACAGGAATGTGTCTCACAGGCTTTTGTATATGTTAAGTAATCTACTATGTTACCTTCTTCATCAGAGTAAGTTCCATCTGAATATTTATAACATACTGGTTTCTCACATAATTTGGTATAAGTTAAATCATCAGTTACATTACCATTTGGATCATATTTTGTTCCATCGCTTAATTCTTCACAGGAATGTGTCTCACAAGCTTTGGTATATGTTAAGTAATCTACTATGTTACCCTCTTCGTCAGAGTAAGTTCCATCTGAATATTTATAACATACTGGTTTCTCACATAATTTGGTATAAGTTAAATCATCGGTTACATTACCCGTTGGATCATATTTTGTCCCGTCACTTAATTCTTCACAGGAATGTGTCTCACAGGCTTTTGTATATGTTAAGTAATCTACTATGTTACCTTCTTCATCAGAGTAAGTTCCATCTGAATATTTATAACATACTGGTTTTAAACATTCTTTTGTGTAATTAAGTTCAGTAGTTAATTCACCATTAGAATCAGAATAATCACCATCTTGATAATCTGTACAAGCTGGTTTTACGCATTCTTTCGTATAGGTTAGTTCATTTGTTAGTTCACCTGTTTTATCGTAGTAATTATCATAAAAAATGGTACAAGACCGATCTACATAAGAAAAAGACGGAGTATATGTGATATTACAAGAACTTGTTGTATCTAATTGGGAAAATACAACAGTAGCAACAGTCGTATCTTCAGTTAATGATGTTTTTGAAGTTTCAAAAGTAATTGAACTGCTAGTTTGTTCTTTTATATACCAATCATCTGCTAATGTAACCTTCTCAATTTTTAAATTGGTTAGATTAAAGTTAATTGTTTCAACGTTATATTTTATTGTACCAGTTACAGCTAGTGCAAAGGTACATGTTTTTGTTACCGTTCCGTCATCATGATACTCAAGCGTTGTACAACTTGATGCATCGCTAATGGTTGATCCAGCTGATACTCGAAATACGAAGCTGATAACTCCAATCATAATGATACAGTACAATACACTTATAATTAAAAAATTTTTTTTCACTCTTTCATCACTCTACTATCATGTATTAATATTACCATATTTAGAGAAAAAAAATTACTTTTTTTTACTTTCTATTTAAAAGAAAAAAGTCACCCATTCATGACTTTTATCTACAACAACGATTTCCATATACTTGCTCCACTTCATCTACTTCGGAGTAACTATATACTGGAGTGTAGGTATGGTTGTATACATGATGATTTACCATTGTAGTATGAAATGGCATAATATGAGGAACTTCATAGTTGATTACTCGATGACAGACTTGATTTTGTGGACATTCACAAATTGGTGGACAAGTACATCCACAACTTGATGGTGGGCAACTTGGCATTGCGCTACAATCACAACCTCCCATAGAACTTCCAGAATATTCTGTACTCATAGCTTGATAGTTCATGGAATAATCATCTCTTTCATTTACTTTGTTTTTTAACATTCTCGTCATTCCTTTCTAATGTAGTCTATGTGAAGTTCTAAGTTTGTTTTAGGCTTTTATCAGAATTGATAAAAATAAAAATATAGAAAGTAAAAATATATATTCCTCTTTCTATATTTCTATTAGTTATACTAACTATATTGCTAATTTTTCTTCCAATTCTAAAGCTAACTCATGAAAATGCATGGCTTTACTAGCCTTTAATAAAATGGTATCTTCTGGTTGTAAATTTTGAAATATATAATTTTTTAAATCTTCTAATTTTTCAAAATGATAAATTTTTTTAGGATCCATTTTTTGTTCTTCTAATTCCAATTGAATATATTTGGTGCTTTCTCCATATAGAAGAATGAAATCAAAGTTTTTCATGATTGGTAATTTTCCTACTTTACGATGAATTTCTTCTGCAAAATCATCCATTTCTAACATATCACCAATCACTGCAATTTTTCGCTTTCCAGTATATTCCTTTAATATGTTTAAAGCATTTACTAAGGCTTCATAATTCGAATTGTATGTATCATTTATTAATGTAATATGATTCTTTAATGGAACAACTGCCATACGGTTTTCCGAAATAATAACTTTTTCTAACCCTCTTTTTATTTGCTCGAATGAAATATGAAAATAATCTCCAATAGCAATGGAAAGCAATGCATTCGATACAAAGACATTCCCCATCATTGGCAATGTAATATGTTCGTTTTCCCCATTGAATGGAATATCAAAGGATGTTTGGTTGATTCCTACTTGGATGTTACAAGCCATATAGTCACTTACCGTATCTATTCCACATGTGATTATAGGATGTGTTTCTAATGTTAAGTTTTGTAATAAATCATTATCATTGTTGATAATAACAGGACTATTTTCTTTCATTCCTTCTAATATTTCTAATTTTGCTTTTAAAATATTTTCTCTAGAGCCAAGTATTCCTATGTGGGCTGTTCCAATGTTTGTGATAACAGCAATGTCAGGTTTTGCAATATGTGTTAAATTAGAAATCATTCCAAAACCATTCATTCCCATTTCTAACACCATGATTTGTTCCTCTTTTACTTCTAAAATACTTAAGGGTAATCCTATTTGTCCATTTAAGTTTCCAGGAGTTTTATAGACTTTATATTTTTCACTTAATACACTCGCAATCATATCTTTGGTACTGGTTTTTCCAGCACTTCCCGTGACTGCAATAATAGGAATATCCAGTCTATTTCTTACGTAACTAGCAATTTGTTGCAAAGCTGTAACAGTATCTTTTACTAAAACAATAGGAAAAGAATCATCCTCAATCAAAGCTCCTTCAAAAGAATCTAGGATACAAGCACTTGCTCCATTTTCTTTGGCTTTCTTCCAAAATTCATTTCCATTAAAAGTATCTCCCTTAATTCCAATATAACAGTCTTTCTTTTTTAAGGTTCGGGTATCTTTGGAATAACTTTCTACTTCTATCGTATCCTTTCCAGATATTAATCTACCATCACATATTTCAATTATTTTTTTGATTGTTAGTTTCATCTTATACGACCTCACTTTTTTATAGTATATACAAATTTTTTGATTTTGAACTTATTTTTCTAGGCAATTTACTCTATTTTTGATTTCTTCTAGTCCCAATATTTTCATAATATCATATAGGTTTGGTGTTCTTGATTTGGATGTTAAAGCAACTCGAATCACAGTAGAAACATCCGCGACGTTACCTTTAAAATTTTCAGGATTTTTCTTATATTCTTTCATATTTGAAGCATATCCAAGTTCATCACATAATTCTTTCATTTTCTGAAACCAAACTTCTTCGGTATCCGATTCATCATAATATTTCTCTAAATAGGTATTTAAGATGTTTTTAATTTCTTTCATGTCCGTAATTTTTTGCCATTCGTATGAAGTTGGTTTAAATTCTTGATACATGTACCAAATGTTTTCTTTTACTTCACTATACATACCATAATCTTTTCGTGGTTTTTCACATTCTCTTTCAATATTTAAAGTAGCAATGATTTTGTCTTTATAGTCTTCTAATTGTTTTTGGAATGACTTATCGTATGTCTTTGCCCACTCAAGAAGTTGAAGATAAAATTCTACGGCACTAATTTTACTCAAGTAATTACGACTAATATTTAATAATTTTTCCATATCAAATAAAGCACCACTTACACTCATAGCATCAAAGGTTAATTCAAATTCATCGATATCTTTTTCAGGGTTTGCTAAGTACCATTCTTCAAAGTTGGAATTTGCTAAAGTCATTAAGTATATTTTCACAGCCTCTACTGGAATACCTTTTTCACTATAATATTTGACATTGGCTTCAGGGTCTTTTCGTTTACTAATTTTTCTTCTTTTGCCATCTTCTTCTTTTTGAATCGTAGCTAAATGAGCATATTTTGGTGGTTCAAATCCTAATGTTTTAAATAAATCCATATGCGTTGGAATGCTACTAACCCATTCATCTCCTCGAGTTACATGTGTTGTATGCATTAAAGTGTCATCAATAGCATGTGCAAAATGATAGGTTGGAATCCCATCGCTTTTTAATAGTACGATATCCATGTCATTTTCTGGCATTTCAATACGTCCTTTAATGCAGTCTTCCACGACGATTTTATTGTCAAAATTTCCTCTACTTTTCAAGCGAATTACATAAGGAAGCCCACTTTCTACTTTTTCTTTTACTTCTTCCATAGTATAAGCTCTTTCTTTACTAGCCCAGATACCATAATATCCTATTCGTTGTTTTCTTTTTTGCTGTTTTTCAGTAATACTTTCTAGTTCTTCACTTGTTAAAAAAGATGGATATGCGAAATCTTTTTCTAGTAAATCCTTCACAAAAGCTTGATAAATATCTACTCTTTTACTTTGAATGTAAGGTCCATAATTTCCTACTTCACTTTCCATATTGAAAGGATACTCATCAAATGGAATATGGTAATTCTTAACAGCATCCAAAATTTGTTCAATGCCATTTTCGACTAATCTTTTTTGGTCAGTATCTTCAATTCTTAAAAAACATACTCCACCCGATTGCTTTGCTAGTTTATTGGCAACGATTGCTTGATATAAAGTCCCTATATGAACAAAACCAGTTGGACTTGGAGCAATTCTTGTAACCATTGCATTTTCTGGTAGGTTTCTTTTCCCATATTTTTCTTCGTAATAACTCCTAGTGTGTTTTACATTAGGTAATAGTAAATTTGCATATTCTTCTCTTGTCATTTTACTCCTTCTTTCTATAAAATAAAAAAGGGATACCTTAAAAGGACGAGTAAAGCCCCGTGGTACCACCTTTATTTTTTCTCTTTTTGATAACGGATACAATCCGGGCTAATTTGCATACACTAGCCACTTTAAAAGCTTCTTCAAAATATTTCTTTATCTATTTTCACCAACCATAGACTCTCTTTCAAAAGAATACTATTTTTACTCTTCTTTTTCTTCGCTTTCCAAATTTATTTTAGGTTATTTTTTACTTTTTGTCAATTTTTTCTAAGAGTTTATGTTTACAAATCGGATTGTTTCGATTTTTTGAGTTTTTAAGGGTTTGTCGGAACTATCCGTATCTACTTTAGATATTCTTTCTACTGCATCATAACCCGCAATTACTTTTCCAAAAGCAGCATAAGATCCATCTAAAAAGGTATCCTCGTCACTAACACAAATAAAGAATTGACTTGTTGCGGAATCATAACTAGTACTTCTTGCCATAGAGACGACACCTTTGGTATGACTTAGTGAATTTTCCATGCCATTTTCACTAAATTCTCCAACAATTGTTTCACCACTTCCACCAGAACCAGTCGCGGTCGGATCACCTGTTTGAATCATAAAATTATCAATGACGCGATGAAACGTCAAACCATCATAAAATTGTTCCTTTACTAATTTTTGAAAATTTTCCACAGTAATGGGAGCTATTTCTGGATAAAGTTCTATTAATATCACTTCTTCTTTATTCGTCACAATCTTTACATAATTTGTTATTTCATCTGTTTCGTTATAAGTAAAACCTTCTAATTCTCCTTGGGTAAAATCTTTTTTCTCACAGCCTGTCATCAATACTATAAAGGCAATAAGGAGTAATACAAAACAAATTTTCCCTTTTCCAATATGCTTCAAGTAAATCCCCACTTTCTGTTAGACTTCCCTATTTTAGCATGATTTTGATATGCTTTCAATGAAAAAACCATTTCGTTTTGTCAAATTTATGTATCAATTTATCTTTAATTTTTTTAATTCCTGTTTTTCTTCTTTTGAAACTCTATAAGAATCACAAATTTTACTAATTGTTTTATTTTGAGTAAATTTGTTTAGGTGATTTTGCTTTAAATAAGAAAGGGTAATTTCTTTCTGTTTGATGTAACATTCAGAAAGTAACCAAGCTATAGCCATATTAATATAATATTCATCTCTGTTTATAGAATCAACGCAAGAAAATATTTCTTTTATATAAGGTTCTTCTACATAGTAATCTAATAATAATACGAGTCCTACTCTTACTGTAAATTCTTCTTTATTCGTTAACAATTGTTTTATTTTTGTAAAATATTTTTCTTTCTTTTGATCCGTTAGTTTCAGACTGCTACAAAAGCCATCACAAATAGCCCAGTTATCGATTTTTCTTAGAAATGCATCGAAATACGCCTCTCTTAATTCTTCTTTTAAACTGGCAATGACTAGTCCTTCTATGTTTACTTCTTCGTAGTATCTTTCTTTGCAAAAACTCAAGAATTCTACAGCATTACATTTCCCTATTTCTTTGGCTATCTTCCTTTGGATTGGTACACGAATTCCTAAAATTTCATATTTTGTTGATATTAATTTTTGATGAAATTCTTTGTATTTATCCTCTTTTAAACTTATTAAGTATTCCATATATTCTTGGTAATCTTGCTCATTCCAATGTTCTTTTTTTAATTTCATATATATCCTCCAATTCCTTGTCTTTTTAATACTCTTTTAGGTCCTCTATGCAAATATTTGACAGTTTTTTTCTGTTTGTTCCTTAGTTTTTGTTCATTTAAGTACAAATCTATTTTTAAATCTTCCATATATTTTAAGAATTCTTCATCTTCTTTTAATTCTGGATATTTTAAATAGATATCTTGTTCTAATTGTTGTAAAGCAATTACATTTTGTTTGTTTTTTAATATAGCATGTTCTAAAGCATCACTTCCCTGTTTTAAGTAAGATAAATCAATCTCTTGATATTCTTTTGTTTCATGAAATAGAAGTCTTTTTACAAAACTGAAATGGTTGGAAATAAATAGTCCCATTGTAAAGGCATAAAAATATTTGTTTTTGATAAATGGCAAACCTAAAAAGCAAGGAACCTCTAAAAGGTGGGATGACTTTCTTATTCTTTCTTTGATAATCTTCTTCTCTATTTCTTTTGTTTCTGCTTCCGTTTTTTTGTCTAAGTCTTTTAATAATTTTTCTTGTAATTCTAATTGTTCTTCATAATATTGTTTTTTTAATTCTTTCTTTAATTGTTCTTTTTCTTCAAAATGAATTGGTTCTTCTAAATCTTTTTCTTCTTGTTTGATATGATGTTCTTTTTTCTTTTTGGTTTCTTCTTGTTCTTTTTTCGTATACTCTATTTCTTTTTCAATCACTTGTTTTTCTTCTGGAGTCAACGGTTTTAATAATTCTGTAGATAGTTCTTCTAATTTATTATCTAAAGCAATTTCTTTTTCTTCATAGTCTTCGATATTTTCACTGAATAACTTCCAAATAGAAAGACCCATTTCTTCTTTCTCTATTTCAGATTCTTTCAAAGAAACTACAGGTATTTCTTCTATTTTTTCTTGTTCTGTTTCTATAGAATCAGGCACTTTCATTTTGGGTTTGACTTCGTAATGATCTTCTTTCCCCATGAAAGGGGCTACATATAAAGGTAAAGTTTTTTCTTCCGGTTTTATAGACATTTTTGGTATAACTTCTTCTACAGACACTACTTTGGGTGCATCTGGAAAATTTTGAAACTCTTCTTTCCCTTTTGGACTTTTATTTTCCAACGACTCTTCTTCTTTTCTTTCCTCTAATTTTTGAATCACTTTTTTCTCTTCTACTTTTTCTTCTACATATTTGTTGATTTCTTTTTTATATTCTTGCTTTGGAATTTTTTCTTTTTCAAATTTCTTCTTTATATCTTTCAGCATTTCTTTTTTCTCTTCTTTTAAATTTTCGACGATTTCTTTTGGTTCTCTTAATTTTTCTAATGTTTCGAAAAGGAGTTCTTCCATTTCTTCTTCGATTGTTTTCTTTTGATATTCCTTTCCAAAGTTACGCGTAGAGAAAGTAGCATCCGAGTCTTCCTCTTCTGTTTTTAATTTTTTCTTTTGTTCGGGCAATTTATTTTCCATTCGTTTTTCTTCTTTTTTTTCTTGTGAAGATGTTTTTTTAGATTCCGAAAAAAACGATAAAATAAAGTTAGCAATAAATAGAAATAGAACTTTTAAAACATTTTTCACTTTTTTTAGAATCTTTTTCATGTTTTCTTCTCCCACCTGTTTTATTTTATCATGAACTACCACTTATTAACAATTGATTCTGTTCTTTTTCTTTGTTATAATAGTATCGAACAAATGTTTTGGGCGGCGATTTTTATGAATAAAATTTATCGTAATATTTTATGTATTGATTTAAAAAGTTTTTTTGCATCTGTCGAATGTATTGATCATGGTCTAGATCCTTTTACCACTGCTTTAGTCGTAGCCAATCGTTCTCAAGGAAATGGAGCGATTACTTTAGCAGTAAGTCCCTATTTAAAACAAAAAGGTATTCCAGGACGAACTAGGCTTTATCAAATTCCTAAAAATATTTCTTATCAGGTTGCTAATCCTCGAATGAAAAGATACATTGAAAAATCAAAGGAAGTCGTTGACATTTATTTGGATTTTGTGAGTTCTAGTGATTTACATATCTACTCTATTGATGAATGTTTTTTAGATCTTACGAATTATCTGAAATATTATAAAAAAACGGATGTGGAAATGGCTCAAATTATTTTAAAGACAATTGAAAAGAAAACTGGCTTAACTGCTACGTGTGGCATCGGTCCTAATATGTTATTAGCAAAAATTTCGATGGATATGGAAGCAAAAAAATATAAAAATGGAATTGCTAAATGGACATATGATGATGTAGCTTCTAAATTATGGCCTATTACTCCTTTATCGAAAGTTTGGGGAATTGGACCGAGAATGGAAAAGCGTTTAAATACTTTAGGAATTACTACAATTGGAGATTTAGCACATTATGATAAAAATAAATTGAAAACCAAATTTGGTATTTTGGGAGAAGAATTATGGATGCACGCGAATGGAATTGATAATGCTATTATTTCTGATTTTAAGCATCAACCAAAAGAAAAATCTATTAGTCATAGTCAAGTATTGCTTAGAGATTATTATGGAGATGAGATTTTACTTATTATTGAAGAAATGCTAAGTGTTTTAACGAAAAGGTTACGAGAATCAAATTTAGAATGTTCTTCCCTTTCGTTTGGAATTTCTTATTCTAAAACAATTGGTGGGGGATTCCATCATTCTATGAAGCTTTCTGAGCCAACCGATATTACAGATAACCTTTATCCCCTTTGTAAAATATTATTTGATCGATTTTATGAAGAAAATACACCCATTCGTAGAGTTTCTATTTCTCTTTCTAAACTTAGTACAAAATTAGGTACTCAGCTAAATTTATTTACTCCCTTAGAACAAAGAGAAAAACTAGATTCTGTTTTGAAAACGATGGACGAAATACATCTAAAGTTTGGAAAAAATAGTATTTTAAAAGCAAGTAGTTTGCTTTCGAATTCTACTATAAAAGAACGTAATCAAAAGATTGGAGGACATCATGAATAATAGTCGTGAAGAAAAGAAATGGGCTCCTTTTGAATCCCTCTTTCAAGCGAAAAATGTTTTGAAAGAATTAGAAACCAAAAGAGAAAAACATTCAAAACCTGTTTTAAGTGAAGATGAAATGTATATTTTAGAGACTTCTATTTTAGAAGCTTTTCATACTCATGCTAAAGTAAAAGTTTCTTACTATTTTCAAGGATTCACTTACTATAAAATAGGTATTATTGTTCAAATTAGAAAACCGTTTATTTATTTTCAAGATCATTCTTCTTTGTATTTTGAACAAATACTTCATATTCATTTTTTATAATTTTCTTTTGAATAACCTGCTAGATCATGATCCCAATTTTACTAGTTATATATTATCATTCATTAAGGCATCTTTACGAAGTTGAATTAATTCTTCTTTCATTTTATTTATTTCATCTTCCACATCTTCAATACTTCCTTTTTGAACTGGTGATTGTTGTTTTGATTTATGTTTTACAGTTTGATTTTGTGCAGCGATTGTAAGCAAGGTCTGCCCTATTTGTTCAAAAAAGTTACCTAATGAATTCTGTTGGTTAATGCTTAATGTAGGCGCGATGGCAAGTCCTATTAATGTTGCAATACTGGCAAATTCATACGCATTTAAAGTATTTATCCAGTTGGATAAAGCACTAAAATCTTGATTCATAAAATCGTTGAATGCATTATTATCCATAATTATTCCTCATATATTATTGTATGAAAAGTTAGCTCTTTCTATTTAAAATGAAAGAAAAATACATTTATTATTATTTTGAAACAGGATAGCTCACTCATAATTTTGAACTATTTTCTAAAATTTTAAAAATAATTACTATGTTCCTATAGATAAAGATGGCAAGGGCTTTATATTTTATAAAGGAAGTAACCTTGAAGTATGGCAAGATGTTAATTCTAATTTCATTAGAATATGCAAAGATAAAAAGGTGATATTTTTAAAAAATCTTAACATACATAAATATTCATCCAGTGGAATTATTCATCCGTTTTTTAAGTTATAATCTTCTAAATTTATATCACCAAGTATTTGTAAAACCGTTCTATAAATAGTTATTTTTCCGGTGATGAGAGTAAATTCAATTTTTCCTTTTCCGATATTTTTAAGTCTAAATCCTTTATTATCCCAGAAATCTTTTTTTTAGAAATTAAATCTTTTTCATCAATATTTTTTAATAACAATTCTTCGACATGTGTTAATAATTCGTTTTTATAGTTTTCAATACTTTTAAGCATTAAATCTTCTATTGAAGAAATTGGCGTTTTATCTTGTTTAGCTAATTTTTTAAATCCGTTTTCAAATTGATTTTTATCATTCATATTATCTATAATCCTCTCTTAATTAAGAATAGCATAAAATGGTAATTCGCCTACAAAATTTTTTTACAAGTTAACTCGTTCTCTTATTTTAAAACTATTCTTAGTACATAATTTTTGTAAGAACATTTGATATGAGTGTCGTCCTCCAATCTTAAGAA
>CAYQKO010000019.1:0-15434 GCA_964418205.1 uncultured Muribaculaceae bacterium | reverse complement strand
CGTTATAATCTCTTCTTAATAATTCGTTATATATAATATTTTCCATTATATGTCCCTTATCAATTTGTCTAAAATTCAATCTAGCATTTCTTAATCCTATATCTTCAAAGTAATATTTGTATGGTGAATTAATATATTTTTTTCCTTTCACATCATATCTCTGAGCCTTTGATATTAAAAAAGCATCTTCAAAACAATCTAAATATTTGCTTATAGTCTTATCACTTAAAGTAATATTTTTTTTACTTTTAAAAGTATTTTGCAAATTGAAAGGATTCGTTAGGGAACCAATTTGTGAAGATATTATATTTAATAATTCTTTTAATTCTTCTTCATTTGCTATATTATTTCTTTCTATAATATCTCTAAAATATGTTTCTTCAAATAAATTTTTCAAATAGTTGGAACGTTCATTATCTGTTTTACAAGCTAATGTATAAGGCAACCCACCATAGATACTATATTGTTCATAGCCTTCATATTGATCACCACTAAATGCACTCATATACTCCTTAAAACTGAGAGGATGAACATGTATTTCATCCCCACGCCCCCTAAATTCTGTGATTATATCCTTCGATAATAATTTTGCATTAGATCCAGTTACATATACTTCTATATTATCTTCATAAAGAAATGTGTTTAAAACGGGAACAAAATCGTCCATTTTTTGTATTTCATCAACTAATAAATAATACTTTTTATTATCTTTTGTTTGTTTTCTGACATATTCTATAAATTTATTTCCATCCAATAAGGGTTCATTTTCCTTAATATCCAACGGAATATATATTATATGCTCTTTATCATTATTTTTCAGTAAATACTTATAAAATATTTTTCTTAGTAAATATGATTTTCCACATCTTCTAATTCCAGTTATAACTTTTATTTGACCATTACCATCTTTATTTATTAATTGATTTAAATAAAAATCTCTTTTAATTTCTTTCATATGTTATCTCCTCTCAAATAACTTCCTATTTATTATACTTTATATTCACTTCATTTTCAATGATCCATTCCGAATTTTTTCGTATTTACGAAATTTCTCGGAATCTTTATAAGACTCTATTAAAATTATTTTATTTTCTTCATTGGGTGTAGTATAACTTTCTTTCACTTACTTAAATCACATTTTCTAATATTTTGCGATGATAGGTTAATCTTTGACATATAAAATTCTTTCTTATAATCAAAGCCCATAAATTCACATTCCTAAATTATAATTTTGTAATTATTTCATATGTTGTACCATTTATTACGTATAAGTTGTACTATTTTAAGTATCATTTTAAATTCATATCAAACAAAATGTTTGTTCTTTCAACAAAAAAACACTCTATTGAGTGCTTAAACTAATTCTAATTTCACTTGTAAAGCATCGTCACCAATACGTTCTTTGATTTTGATGATAC
Source organism: uncultured Muribaculaceae bacterium (assembly GCA_964418205.1). GTDB lineage: Bacteria > Bacillota_I > Bacilli_A > RF39 > UBA660 > Ventrenecus. The sequence continues at coordinate 14,016 of CAYQKO010000019.1, read as the reverse complement.
GTGTGTATCCACCATTACGGTCTTGATATTTTGGAGCTAGCTCGTTGAATATTTTTTGTACTACTTCATTATCATTATGGAAGAATGCTAATGCTTTTCTTCTTGAAACTAAAGTTCCTCTTTTTCCATAAGTAATCATTTTTTCAACAAATTTACGAACTTCTTTTGCTCTAGCTTCTGTTGTTACTACACTACCTTCTAAAATAACAGTTTTAGAAAGTCCGGCTAGAATGCTTCTTCTTTGACGAGTTTCTCTACCTAATTTACGATAAGCCATTGCTCTATACCTCCTTATTCGTGGAACTTAAGTCCCATTTCTTCTACTTTATCTAACACTTCTTTTAATGATTTCTTACCTAGGTTACGGATTTTAGTAACTTCTACTTCTTTTTTGTTGATTAAATCTTGAACCGTATGAATTCCTGCTCTCTTTAAGCAATTGTATGCACGTACAGAAAATTCAATTTCTTCAATTGGAGTTTCAAGTGTTTTAGTAATCGTATCTACTTTCTTTTCACTCATTAATCCTGCAACATCACTGATAGCATTTAAATCAGCAACAATGCTAAAATGTTCTATTAAGATTTTCGCTGCTAATGCCATACATTCTTCTGGAGTGATACTTCCATTTGTTTCAACTTCCATAATTAACTTGTCAAAGTTTTCGTTGTGTCCTACACGGGCACTTTCTACTTCATAATTTACGCGTTCTACTGGTGAATATAAAGAATCTATAGCTATTACGCCTGGTTTATCTGCAGCATATAGTTTTTGATTTTCTTTTGAATCCACATAACCTTTCCCATTATTCGCTGTGATATCGATGCTGATTTTTCCACCTTCTACTAAGTTACATATAACAAAGTCAGGATTTACAATTTCAATATCTGGATCATGTTCAATCATTCCAGCAGTAACTGGACCTGGAGTGTTCGCTTCTAAATGCATCATTTTAGGTTCTTCTGAATGATTTTTTAAAACAACACTTTTGAAATTTAATACGATAGCTGTTACATCTTCGTAAACACCATCAATTTTTTGGAATTCATGAAGAACGCCTTCGATTTTGATTGTATTAATCGCACATCCAGGCATGCTTGATAACATAACTCTTCTAAGTCCTGTTCCAATCGTGTGTCCAAAACCTCTTTCAAGTGGTTCTAAAACAAATTTTCCAAAGTGATTGCTGTCTTGATATTCAACAATTTTATAATCTGGTTTTTCAAATTTAATCATAATTTACTTTCCTTTCCACAACTAATTTCTAGGTCTTTTTGGTGGACGACATCCATTATGAGGAATTGGTGTTTCATCTATAATACTTGTAACCTCTAATCCAACTGCTTGTAATTGTCGGATTGCATTTTCTCTTCCTGCACCTAAACCTTTCACGTGTACTTCAACTTTTTTTACACCGCATTCCATTGCAGCACGTCCAGCGGCTTCAGCACTTGTACCAGCTGCAAAAGGAGTTTTCTTTTTTGATCCTTTGTAACCAATGGTACCAGCACTTGCCCAACTAATAACATTTCCTTCTTTGTCTGTAATTGTTACGATTGTATTGTTATAAGTTGATTTAATATGTGCAACGGCTTCGGGAATATTTTTCTTAACTTTTCTTTTTCTTCTATTATATGCCATAATAAACCTCCTATTTACTTACTTTTTTCTTATTAGCAACTACTTTACCCTTACCTTTTCTTGTACGAGCATTTCGGCTAGTTCTTTGTCCTCTAACAGGAAGTCCTTTTTTATGACGAACTCCTTGATATGAGTTGATTTCCATTTTTTCTTTGATATTCATTTGAACTTCGCGACGTAAATCTCCTTCTACGACATGATTATCAATTTCTTTACGAAGTGCTTGAATATCTTCATCTGTTAAGTCTTTTACCTTACGGTCTACTGGAACTCCTGCATTTTCACATATTGTCTTTGCTAAAGGTCTACCAATACCATAAATAGCAGTTAAGCCAATACATACATGTTTTTCGTTAGGTAATTCAATATTTTTAATTCTTGCCATATTTTAATTCCTCTCTACTTTCCTTGAGCTTGTTTGTGTTTTGGATTTTCACAAATAACCATAACTCTTCCTTTTCTTTTGATAACTTTGCATTTTTTACAAATTGGTTTTACTGATGCTCTTTTTTTCATTTTCTACCTCCATTATCTCTTATTCCATGTAATGCGCCCACGTGTTAAATCATAAGGAGAAAGCTCAATGGTGACTGTATCACCTGGTAGAACACGAATCGTGTATACTCGCATTTTACCAGAAACGTAGGCCTCTACAGTATGTCCATTTGGAAGTTCTACTAGGTAGTCTCCGCCTTTTAAAACATCTACTACTTTTCCTTCCACTTCGATTTTATCTGAGCTTGTTTTATTTACTTGATGTTTATTTTTTACAACGTCTTTACTTTGTAAATTACTTTTACGATCATTTTTTTTCGCCATATTTTTTTATTCTCCTGTTAATATTTCATAGCCGTCTTTTGTTACACAAACGGTATGTTCAAAATGACAAGATGGACTTCCATCTTCTGTTACAATGGTCCAGTCGTTATCTAACATAACAACATTCTTACTACCTAGGTTTAACATCGGTTCTATTGCTATAACCATACCTTCTTTTAGAATTCGACCAGTGTTTTCTTTTCCAAAATTTGGAACATCAGGTTCTTCATGCATATCTGTGCCTATACCATGTCCAGAAAGTTCTTCTACAACGGATAATCCATGGCTATGTGCATACTCTTCAATCGCATGTCCTATATCTCCTATTCTGGCTCCTGGTTTTATTACTTTTATACCTTCATATAAAGAGGCTTCTGTATCTAAAACCATTTGTTTTATCTTAGGATCAACATCTCCCACGAGATAGGTTCTTGTCATATCACTTTCATATCCAGCTTTTCTTACGGTAAAATCAAGTTTTACAATATCGCCATTTTTCAATTTGCGATTTCCTGGTATTCCATGAACGACTTCATCATTGACACAAATACATGCATTTGCTGGAAATCCTTCATAACCATAACAGGATGGGATACCACCATGACTTACGATAAAATCACGAATTCTTTTATCTAATTCTTTTGTCGTTATTCCTGGTAGGATATATTTTTCCATTTCTTTGTGAGCTAGATAATTAATATGTCCAGCTTCTTTCATTAATTTGATTTCTCGTTCACTTTTAATGTTCATCCAAGATACTCCTTAAATTTTCGAGAGCTTTCGTCTTTTCCACTTCATTATTTTGAAGCACCTTCAGACATCCTTTTTCTTTATAAAAAGCTACTATAGGATTCATATTGCTCTCATACTCCTGATAACGAATCTCAAAAGATTCTAAATTGTCATCACTTCGTGCCGTTAATTCTTGACCACAGTGATCACAACGATTATCAATCATTGGCTTGTATTCATCAATTCTTATATTGTAACTACGATGGCAGTTTGGGCAGATTCTTCTTCCCGTTACACGGTCCATTAAAATCTCCTTTTTTACATCGATAAATACAACAATTACGTCATGACACTCCAAACCGTTTAATATTATATCAAGTTTTTTTGCTTGTTGCAACGTTCTTGGAACACCATCTAAAATAAATGGTTGTTCTCTGTTTAATTTTTTTAATTTTTTTTCTACTAAGTTCATAATGGTATCATCCTCTACAAGATGACCTGTTTTTAAATATTCTTTTAATTCCGTCTCCGTTTCGGCTTCTTCTCTTAGTAAATCACCTGTAGATATGTGTTGATAGTTGTAATTCTCTATTAAATAATCACTAAATGTTCCTTTCCCAGCTGCGGGAGGAGCAAGAAAAATTACACTTTTCATTTGCTTGCTCTCCTATGGGAATACTTACGCGATACCATACCACTTTGAATTTGTTTGTACGTTTCAATCGCGACACCAACGACAATCAAAATACCTGTTCCTCCAATCGCTACAGATTGATCTAAACCAGTTAGGTTGGATATTAGTATTGGCAGTCCAGCTAAAATTGCTATAAATAGACTACCAACAAGTGTTAATTTACCAACGACACTACTAATATATTTGGTTGTTTCTGCTCCTGGTCTTACGCCTGGAATATAAGCACCACTTTTGTTTAAGTCTTTACTCATTTCTTCAGGATTCATTGCCATGAAGGTATAGAAGTAACTAAAGAAAATGATTAAAGCAATGTATAACACAAAACCAGTAGGTGAAGTATATAAAATGTAGTTACTTACAAATTCAATTGCTGTTTCATTTCCAATAATGTTTACTATGATGGATGGTATTGTTAGTAACATGGAAGCAAATATGACTGGCATAACTCCAGCATAATTGATTTTAAGTGGTAAATAAGATTCTTTCGCATTATATGCACTTACAGTCTTATTCGCATACTGTATTGGAATTCTTCTTTCTGCCAAGGTAATCCAAACAATACCAATTATTACGATTAAATACATTATTAAATATAAGATGTAAAAGATAATTCCTAGCCAATTTGCATAGGTTGCTGAGTCAACAAATGCACTATAGGCCCCAGTAAAGACAGCAGGTAATGAAAGAACAATACTAGACATGATAAGTAATGATTGCCCATTTCCGATTCCTTTGTTTGTGATTTGGTCTCCTAACCATAAAAGGAAAGCAGTTCCAGCACTCATAACTAAGGTAATTTTTATTGCCATCATCGGTTCTTTTACTCCTAATAGGAATACTGTTAATACATAAGATTGAATAAACGCTAGTAAAATACCTAAATATCGAGTGATACGATTTATTTTTTGTCTTCCAACATAACCTTGATCTTTTAATTCTTTAAAGTATGGAATAATATCCATTGTTAATAACTGAGTAATAATGGATGCGTTGATGTAAGGGGTTACACCAAGACCAAAGATAGAGAATTTATCAAATCCACCACCACTCATTAAGTTAAATATTCCTAAGAAACCTAATTCACCATATAATGTACTTAGCCATGGAGTGGCCCAAATAATGGTAATTCCGGTTCCTATACAATATAATCCTAAAATGAGTAATGTAAATAAAATTCTTTTTCTTAAGTCCTTGACATCTTTTGAGAAAAATCTGGATAACCCTCTTTTCATGTTAAATCACCTCAGTTTTTCCACCTGCATTTTCAATTTTAGTAACTGCAACACTTGAGAAACGATTTGCTTTGACCGTTAATTTTTTTGTGAGTTCGCCGTTTGCTAAAACTTTAACACCATTTAATTGTTTTTTTATGATTCCTTTTTCTTTTAATACTTCAGGAGTAACTACGTCTCCATCATGAAAGAATTTTTCTAAATCACTTAGGTTGATAACTGCATACTTTGTTTCAAAACGAGTATTTTTAAATCCTCTTTTCGGAAGTCTTCTATATAAAGGAGATTGTCCACCTTGGAACCAAGCACTCAAGCTTGCTCCACTTCTGGATTTTTGACCATTTTCTCCATGAGTAGAAGTTTTTCCCATTCCAGATCCTGGACCACGACCAACACGTTTTGTATTTTTAAGTTCTTTTGTCTTAGGTAAACTTTCTAATCTCATATTATAACTCCTCTACTTTCTTTCCACGTAAAGCAGCAATTTTAGCTGGAGTACGAACTGATTTTAATGCTTCTAATGTAGCTTTCGCAACATTTACTTGTGTATTGCTTCCTAAGCTTTTTGAAACGATATCTTTCACACCAGCAAGTTCAAGAACGGCACGAGCAGCACCACCAGCGATTACTCCTGTACCTTCCTTTGCAGGTTTAATTAGAACAACCGCACGTCCAACTTTTCCAGTTGCTTCATGTGGAATGGTACGATTGTCTTGTAAAGCAACGCGTACAACATTTTTATTCGCAGCTTTCGAAGCTTTCGCAATCGCGTCGTTCACTTCGTTTGCTTTCCCTGTACCCATTCCAACTAATCCTTTCCGGTTACCAACTACTACAGTAGCAGAAAAACGAAAATGTCTTCCACCTTTTGTAACTTTGGTAACACGACTAAGGTTAATTACTTTTTCTTCTAATAATTTTTTCTTTGGATCCATATTTTGTCTAGCCATAACAAGTACCCTCCTAAAATTCTAAGCCGACTTCGCGTGCAGCATCTGCTAAAGCAGCCACACGACCATGATAAAGATATCCACCTCTATCAAATACGACTCTTTCTATTTTTGCTTTTTTACATTTTGTAGCAATATCTTTTCCAACAGCTTTTGCACCTTCGATATTTCCACCATTTACTTTTAATACTTTTGATGAAGAGCTAGCTAAAGTAACACCATTTACATCATCAATCACTTGAACATAAATTTCTTTGTTTGAACGAAAAACATTTAATCTTGGACACTCAGGTGTTCCAGAAACTGTTTTACGAACTCTTTCGTGACGTCTTAAACGAGCCACATTTTTAGATTCTTTCTTTATCATATTCTCACCTACTTAGCCGCTTTCTTTCCTTCTTTACGACGAATGTGTTCGCCTTTATAACGAATTCCTTTTCCTTTATAAGGTTCTGGACTTCTTATCTCACGAACTTTTGCCGCAAATTCAGATACTTTTTGTTTATCAATACCAGAAAGTTCGATTTCCGTATTGCTAATTGCTTTTACACTGATTCCTTCAGGACAAACTAGCTCTACTGGATGAGAAAAACCAGCATTGATTCCAATTTTATTTCCTGAAACATTGAAACGATAACCTACACCTACGATTTCTAATCCTTTTGTATACCCTTCACTTATACCAACTAACATATTATGAATAAGTGAATTGGTAGTTCCGCTCATAACGTTTGCACGAGGAGACTCGTCTACAGGTTTTGTTTCAATTGTGCTTTCCTTGATTGTTACTACAACCAATGGATCCACTGTTAATTCTAAAGTTCCACTACTTCCTTTTACAGTGAATAGTGAACCATTTAAACTAGCTTCTATGCCAGTTGGGATTTGTAATTTACGATTTCCGATTCTACTCATAAACTCTCTTACCAAATATAGGCAAGTACTTCGCCTCCTAACTTAGCCGCTCTAGCTTCTTTATCTGTCATTAGACCTTTGGATGTTGAAATAATTGCAATTCCTAAACCATTTAAAACATATGGAATTTCATCAACTTTTGCATATACTCGTAAACCTGATTTACTAATTCTTTTTAAACCAGTAATTACTCTTTCTTTACGATCTCCATATTTTAAAGTAATAGTCATTTTGTCACCATTTGTATTTTTCATATACTCATAGTCAGCAATATAACCTTCTCTTTTTAAGATTTCAGCAATTTCTTTTGTCATCTTAGTACCTAAGACTTCAACTGTTTCATATTTTAATTGATTTGCATTACGGATTCTTGTAAGCATATCTGCAATTTTATCTGCTACCATAGTTACCCTCCTACCAACTAGCTTTCTTTACACCAGGAATCTTACCTTCATTGGCAAGTTCTCTGAAGCAAATACGACATAAATGATATTTACGTAGAACACCATGAGGTCTTCCACAACGTTCACATCTTGTATAAGCACGAGTGCTAAACTTCGGTTGACGAGATTGTTTTACTTTTAAACTTGTTTTTGCCATAGTGTCCTCCTATCCTTTGAAAGGCATTTTAAATTGTGCAAGTAATGCCTTTGCTTCTTCGTTTGTACGAGCAGTTGTAACAAATACAATGTCCATTCCACGAATCTTTAAAATATTGTCATATTCAATTTCTGGAAAAATTAGTTGTTCTTTAATTCCTAATGTATAGTTTCCATGTCCATCGAAAGCATTTTTGCTTACACCACGGAAGTCTCTTACACGAGGAAGCGCAACACGTACTAATTTTTCTAAGAATATGTACATTTTTTCACCACGAAGTGTTGTTTTCACTCCAATAGGTTGTCCTTCACGGATTTTAAATCCAGCGATGGATTTATGTGCTTTTGTGATAACAGCTTTTTGTCCTGTAATTGTTTCAAGATCTTTTAAAGCTGCTTCAATATATTTGTCGTCATTGTGTCCTTCTCCAACACCAATGTTGATAACAATTTTTTCTAATTTTGGAACTTGCATTACTGAAGAGTAGTTAAATTCTTTCATTAGAGCAGGAACAATTTCCTTATTATATAATTCTTTAAATGTACTCATAAATTCCCACCTTAATCTTTCTTAGCTTTCTTTTTAGATTCCGATTCGATTTTCTTTACATTTGAAACATGAATAGGTGCTTCCATATCGAAAATTCCTCCAACTTCACTCTCTTGATTTGGCTTTTGATGTTTCTTTACCATGTTAATTCCTTCTACAATCACTTTATTTTCTTTCTTTAAAGTTTTTGTAACTTTGCCAGTCTTTCCTTTATCTTTACCAGCTAAAATAAGAACTTCATCATTCACTTTTATTTTCATACGAACCTCCTATATTACTTCACTTGCTAGAGAAACGATTTTCATGAAATCTTTTTCACGAAGTTCTCTCGCAACTGGGCCTAAAACACGTGTTCCAACTGGTGTTTTGTCGTCTTTGATGATTACACAAGCATTATCATCAAATTTGATGTAGGATCCATCCGCACGTCTAACACCTTCTACACTTCTTACAATAACAGCTTTCACTACTTTTCCTTTTTTTAAGTTTCCATTTGGGATTGCTTTTTTTACTGTACAAACTACAATATCACCGATGTTTGCACTTTTTCTATTACTTCCACCTAAAGGGCGAATGACTAAAACTTCACGAGCTCCAGTATTATCTGCTACTTTAAGTCTTGATTCTTGCATTATCATAAGATTACCTCCTATAATATTACAGCTTCAACTAGTACTTCAACAAGCTCATATCTTTTTGTTTTTGATAATGGTCTTGTTGCTCTAATTTTTACTGTATCTCCTACTTTAGCAACATTTTTTTCATCGTGTGCTGCATATTTTTTTGAATATTTTACACGCTTCCCATATAATGGATGTTTTTTATGAGTTTCCACTAAAACGGTAATGGTTTTATCATTTGCTGCACTTACAACTTTACCGACTAATTCTTGTTTTCTACTTTCCGTTTTCATTTGTACCTCCCATATTTTCTAGTTCTCTTTCTCTTAAAACTGTCATCATTCTTGCAATATCTTTTTTTAAAGCACTCATTTTGTGAGGTTTTTCTAAAGAACCTCTAGCACTTTGCATACGCATATTTAAAAGTTCGCTTTTGCCTTCTTTAATCTTTTGTTCGATTTCTTCTGAAGACATTTGTCTAATTTCTAGAGCTTTCAATTAGATTTCCTCCTTTTTTACAAATTTACATTGAACAGGTAGTTTGTGAGAAGCAAGTCTTAAAGCCTCTCTTGCTGTAGCTTCATCGACGCCAGAAATTTCAAACATGATTTTTCCTTTCTTTACTACAGCTACCCATTCATCCACATTACCTTTACCTTTACCTTGACGAGTCTCTAAAGGTTTTTTCGTTCTTGCTAAGTGTGGGAAAATGTTAATATAAACTTTTCCACCACGCTTCATGTAACGAGTCATAGCAATACGAGCGGCTTCGATTTGACGAGCACTTACGTAATTACCTTCTTTTGCCATAAGGCCATATTCACCAAAATGTAATTCCGTGTTTCCTTTTGCATGACCATCATAAGTCAAACGATGTGGCTTACGATATTTAGTTCTTTTTGGCATTAACATTTTGGCCACTCTCCTTTACATGTTTTTTCGCTGGAAGAATTTCCCCTTTATAAATCCATACTTTTACTCCGATTTTTCCGTAAGTAGTGTTGGCTTCAGATTCTGCATAGTCAATGTCAGCACGAATGGTATGTAGAGGAACTGTTCCTTCTGTATATCCTTCGCTTCTAGCCATTTCTACACCACCAAGTCGACCAGATACTAAAGTTTTAATCCCTTTTGCTCCAGCTTTCATGGTATTTCGGATAGCTCTTTTTTGAGCACTTCTAAATGGTGCACGGTTTTCAATTTGCATTGCAATGTTATCTGCAACTAATTGAGCACATAAGTCAGCAGTTTTTGAAACATCTTGAATGTTCACATAAACTTCTTCACCAACTTCTTTTGATAAAGATTTACGTAATTTATCAATGTCTTCTCCACCACGTCCAATGATTACACCTGGTTTCGCAGTATTGATTGTAACTTCACAACGATTTTTCTTTCTTTCAATAGTAACGGATGCAACAGCGGCATCTTTTAAGTTCTTTTCAAGATACTCACGAATTTTTAGATCGCGAATTAAAGTTGTACCATAGTCTTTTTTATCTTTATACCATTTTGATTGCCAATCTTTATTCACACCTAAACGGTATCCAATAGGGTTTACTTTTTGTCCCATTAGTTATTGCCTCCTTTACCATCGCTTACTTTAACAATAATATGACTTGTTCTTTTATCTCTTCTATCGACGTTTCCACGACTTGCAAATTTTATTCTTTTGTAAACAGGTCCTGGATTAATCATACATTCCGAAATAAATAAGTCCCTTTCGTCTGCTCCAAAGTTATTAACAGCATTTGCAACCGCACTTTCTAATACTTTCGAGATGAAACGACTTGATTTTGTATTTGTTGTACTAAGTATTGCTCTTGCAGTACTAACATCTTTCCCACGGATTAAATCCATAGTCATGCGAGCCTTTCTTGGAGCTACCATAGCACTTTTATGTATTGCATAAGTTTCCATATATACCTCCTACTTCTGACCTGCATGTCCGCCGAACTTACGAGTCGCTGCGAATTCACCTAATTTATGTCCAACCATTTCTTCTGTTACATAAACTGGAATAAATTCTTTCCCGTTATGAACAGCAAATGTGTGTCCAACAAAACTAGGGAAAATAGTAGAACGACGAGAATAAGTCTTGATTACTTCTTTTTTATTACTTTCATTTAATTTATCGACCTTTTTTAGTAGATGTTCATCTGCAAAAGGTCCTTTTTTTAAACTTCTAGCCATTATTTGTCCTCCTATTTCTTTCTACGACTAACAATAAGTTTGTCAGAAGCTTTCTTATTTTTTCTTGTTTTATATCCAAGTGCAGGTTTCCCCCATGGAGTCATTGGACTCTTGCGTCCTACAGGAGCGCGTCCTTCTCCACCACCATGTGGATGGTCATTTGGATTCATAACAGAACCACGAACTGTTGGTTTAATCCCTTTATGTCTTGTACGTCCAGCTTTACCAATGTTAACAAGTTCATAATCTTCGTTACCAACAACACCAACGGTTGCCATACAGCTTCCTAAGATTTTTCTTGTTTCACCTGATTGTAAACGAACCATTACGTATTTTCCTTCACGTCCTAAGATTTGAGCAGAGGTTCCAGCACTACGGCAAAGGCTTGCACCACTTCCAGGATTTAATTCAATACAATGTATTACTGTACCTACTGGAATGTTTTTAAGTGGAAGGGCATTTCCAACTTTGATGTCAGCATTTTCTCCATTTTCGATAATCATACCTACTTTTAAACCTTTTGGCGCGATGATATATCTTTTTTCACCATCTAGGTAATTGACTAGTGCAATGTTCGCATTACGGTTTGGATCATATTCGATTGTTGCAACACGTCCTGTAACCCCAATTTTATTTCTTTTGAAATCAATTTGACGGTATTTTCTTTTTGCTCCTCCACCGATGTGACGAACTGTAAGTTTCCCTTGATTGTTACGTCCACCAGTTTTTGTCTTTTTGGAAAGTAATGATTTGGTAGGAGTAGAAGTTGTAAGTTCTTCGTTTTCTAATGTAGACATTCCACGACGCCCATTTGTTGTTGGTTTATATTTCTTAATTGCCATCTTAATTCTCCCTCCTACATCTCAATTGATGAACCTTGATCTAAGGTCACAATTGCTTTCTTGTAAGTTTTTGTCTTACCAGCATATTTACCGATACGACGAGCTTTTGATTTTGTATTTAATGTATTAACATTTAATACTTTTACCCCAAAGTGACGTTCAATTTCACTTTTTATTTGCGTTTTCGTAGCGTTCTTAGCTACTTTGAATGTATAAACTCCATTTTGATTTGCAGTAACACTTTTTTCTGTAATTACTGGTCCTAAAATAATATCTGGATTACTCATGTAAAAGCACCTCCTCAATTATTTTTACTGCAGCTTCATCTAAAACTAATGTATCCGCATTTACAATGTCTAGAACGTTAATTTCATTTGCTAAAATGTGATAAGTATATCCTAAATTACGACAAGCCATATATAGGTTCTCACAATCTTTTGCAGTAACAAATAATACTTTTCCTTCTAATTTTGCATTTTTAATTAAGTCTTTTACTTCTTTTGTTTTTAAGTTTGGTAATTCTAATGATTCAAATACAACTACGGCTTTATTATTTAATTTATCCGTTAAAGCACTTTTTAGAGCTAGTACTCTTTCTTTTTTGTTCATTTTGAATCCATAGTCTCTAGGTTGTACACCACCAGAGATTCCACCGCCTACCCATTGAGTAGCACGAATAGAACCTTGTCTTGCACGTCCTGTACCTTTTTGTCTCCAAGGCTTTCTACCACCACCAGAAACTTCACTACGAGTTTTTGTTTTGTGAGTTCCTTGACGTGTGGCAGCAAGTTGTAAACGGATCATCTTCTTTAAAGAATCTTCATGTACTTCAACGCCCCATATAGAATCATTTAAAGTGATGTCACGAACTTTTTCTGAATTTAAATTTTTAACTTCAATCTTTTTCATTTGTCATTTCCTTTCTATGATTCTATTCTGCAGCAGTTTCTTCAGCAGCTTCTGTAACAACTTCAGATACTTCTTCCGCTGTTTGTTCTACTACTTCATCTACAACAGTTTCTTCTTCATAAGTAATAATCTCTTTTGGATTTTTCTTGTGAGAATTTTTCACAGCACTTTTAATTAGTACTAGAGCATTTTTAGCACCTGGTATGTTACCACTCACTAAAATATAATTTTCTTTCACATTTGCTTCAATGATTTCAAGATTTTGAACTGTAACTGTTTCACATCCCATATGTCCTGGCAGGTTCTTCCCTTTTAATACTCTTTTTGGAAGCATTGTTCCTAATGAACCTGGGCCTCTGTGATAATGGGAACCGTGAGCCATAGGTCCACGACTTTGGCCGTGTCTTTTGATAGTACCAGCAAATCCTTTCCCTTTTGAAGTACCTGTAACATCTACAACATCTCCAACTTCAAAGATGTCAGCGCTAATTTTATCTCCAGCTTGATAAGTACCTTCATAATCACGAATTTCTTTCAAGAAGCGCTTAGGAGTAGTGTTTGCTTTTTTTGCGTGTCCAACACTTGCACGACTAGCTTTTGTTTCTTTTTTGTCTACTACGCCAAGTTGAATTGCATTATAACCATCTTTTTCTAAAGTTTTCACTTGCATTACAACGTTAGGCTCAACGCTAACAACTGTAACAGGAATTAATTTTCCGTCTTTCGAAAACACTTGTGTCATTCCAACTTTGCGTCCTAAGATTCCTTTCATACCTATTTCCTTTCTTTATTATTATAATTTGATATTGATGTCAACGCCGCTTGGTAAATCCAGTCTTGTTAAAGCATCCACAATTTCTTTGCTAGGATTAATTATATCGATTAATCTCTTGTGAGTACGACTTTCAAATTGTTCACGAGAGTCTTTATATTTATGAACTGCTCTTAAAACTGTAACTCTTTCAATTTCCGTTGGAAGTGGAACAGGTCCTGAAACAGTACCTCCTAGTCTTTTCACCGTCTCAACTATTTTTCCCGCTGCTAAATCTAAAACTTTAGCATCATAAGCCTTTAAGTTGATACGTACTTTACTTTTTGACATAACATATGCCCTCCTTTCGCCTATATCTTGTATAGACTTGCTCCATGCAAATTCTCTGATTTAAGCCTACAACACTGCCAAGCGTATCAGTAACTTCACACATCCTCGCCGTCATACAAACACGATTTTACTATAAGAAATTCGGAAATGCAAGCATTTTTTGTTTGAGTTTCGGCTTTTTACTAAAAATTTTATGTTAAAAATCAAATCACAATATT
>CAYQKO010000018.1:0-15562 GCA_964418205.1 uncultured Muribaculaceae bacterium | reverse complement strand
AGTGAAAATTCACTAAATTTTCACTCATTTCCTGTGCTAGTCACAAAACTGTAACGTAAAAACTTAATTCTCAAAGTAAAAGCATTTTTTTCAAATCACCTGTTTTTAGTTTGAGAACTAACCCTTTTTATCTTTTTCACCCATTATTGTTGCTTGGACGAGTAAATGCAATTTGTTAAGAATGAAACTATCTTATCAATCGAAAGAATAACCTCTCGTTTTATAATCCCCACATTTTATATAAGCTTCATATTGAAAGCTCTGTTTTTCATTTCTAATTTCAATATATCCTTCACATAGGTTATCCTTAATTGTAATTGTATCTAATATGCTCATATCTACTAATTCAGATAAGGAATAATTTATTTCCGTTTCTGGATACAAACTATTTTCTTCTATATAGTTTTTTACATTATTTTCTATCTTTGTTTCAAACTCTTTATATTCTTTCGTTTCTTTTTTATACATGATAGCAATAATGGTTAAAGCTAGGAGTAATAGAAGCATAATCATTCCCCAAACAACACTTATTCTATGCATCTTCTTTAAATCTAATGACTGCATCTAGTAACCTTCTGTCTCATAATAGGAACAAGTAATATAAGGAGTTAATGTGCTTCCGTCTACAAATACATAACCATCACATATATCATTATTTGCTGTCATTTTTTGCACCGTTAAATAATTTTCATCTATTAACTCATCGGATAGAATGATTTGTCCAACTTCATCCTTATAAGCATTATAATATTTTTTAGCTGCCGCTAGTAAATTCTTTTCCACTTGTACATAATTACTAGATGTACTTGTATTATTTATTAAACTTTGATCTAAACTACTATATAGATTATTTACTAACAATGCCACTACTAAAACAGCCAAAAAAAGAATAGCTGTTAAAAATAGCATTTCTTTGAGTCCCCAACCTTTATTATTTCGAATCATCTTAAACACCCAAGTCTTTTTCTAAATCATTTTTTATAAAGGCTGCGCCAAAACCAAAACTAGAATTTCCATCATTTGCTGTATATTCATAATATTTGTAGCCAAAACTCGTACATTTATAATATTTTCCACTATCTAATGTTATTGTTGTTTCACTTAAACATACTACTGGTTTTGTATTGTTCGTTGCTCTAAAATAATCATATACAAATAAAACCATCCATGCAACTATAAGAATAATAATACAAATTTTAATAATTGTTATAATTGTTTCTTTCACAGATATACCTCTTTTCTTTCTGTTAGTATTATATCGAAATTTTTTTTAAAGTACAACTTAATTTCATAAGAAACTTTCATTCGTAATAAAATCAAAAATAGCCCAATACCTTCTAATTATTTATAATCTTTAGATTATTTTAACTGATTACTTTATCCATATTTTTGATAGTTCTCATTCATTTAACTTTTCTTTATTCTAATCAATCCTTATTTTAAACTCATGAAATGAAACCTTTTGCCGGAGTTTATAATAAATTAGGTTTTATTACGAATAGAAGTTTTGTCAAAATGACTTTTACTTTGTTTTCTAATTCATTTTGAATGTATCTAATAGAAACTTAGTTATGAATCTTATAAGGAAAAGAATATTTCAAAAATAGTCAGAAAGAATTTGTTTCAAATAAAAAAATTGGTATCTCTACCAATTCATTTATTAAGCAAGTTCTACTTCAGCGCCAGCTTCTTCAAGTTGTGCTTTGATTTGATTAGCTTCTTCCGTTGGAATATTTTCTTTCACATTTCCACCATTGTCAGCCAATCCCTTTGCGTCAACAAGTCCTAATCCTGTAATTTCTTTTAATAGTTTAATTACAGCAATCTTGTTTCCTCCAGCACTTTTTAATACGACAGTTTTGTTTGTGTCTTCAACAGCAGCTTCTTGAGCAGGTGCAGCAGCAACTGCAACAGCACTAGGATCTACTCCGAATTCTTCTTTCATTGCGTCTACTAATTCTTTTACTTCAAGAATAGTCATTTCTTTTAATGATTCAATAAAATCTTCTTTTGTAATTTTAGCCATTTTTAATCAATTCCTTTCTAATTTTCTTCTTTACCTTCTGCATATAAATTTAATGCAATGGATAAGTTACGAACATGTTCCATCATACCAGCAGCAAGCATTGTAAGTAATCCTTCTCTTGATGGTATAGTAGCATATTCGTTAATTGTAGCTAAATCCGCTACTGAGCCAGAGATAATTCCAACTCTAATTTCTAGTTTATCATGTTCTTTAGCAAAGTCCGCGATTACTTTTATTGGCTCTAATAGATTTTTACCAAAAAGTATTGCATTTGGACCTTCTAAGAAACCTTCAAAACTCAAGTTTAGTTCATCTAAAGCTCTTTTTAATAAAGTGTTTTTGTAAACTTTAACTGTCGCATCCGTTTCTCTAAGTTTTTTTCTTAATTCAGATAAATCAGCTACTGTTAATCCTTGATATTGAAATAAAATAACAGATTCACTATTTTGAATGTTATTTACAATATCTTTTACAGTTTCTTTTTTCTGTTCAAGAACTTTTGTGCTAGCCATAACTTTCCTCCTTTGCTTAATTTTCAAAAAAAGCTCTCCGACATGGACGAGCTTAAAAGACATAGTCTTAAAGGAAACGCCCCTCGGCAAGATTATTAAGGTAAAACCCCTTGCTGTCTTTGGAATTCGCTTTTTCTGTTGCTATTATAATATTATTCCTATGAAATGTCAAAAGAATTTTGATCTACTTTGATCCCTGGACCCATTGTAGTTGAAACACTAATAGATGTGATAAACTTTCCTTTAACACTTGCTGGTTTCATTTTAGAGATAGATTTTACAACATATTCTAAGTTTTCTTGTAATGCTTTTTCAGAAAAAGATACTTTTCCAAGAATACCATGAATATTTCCATAAGAATCTGTTCTAAATTCAACCATACCTTTATTAATGTCTTCAATTGCTTTTGCAGGGTTAGGTGTTACGGTATTTGTTTTAGGGTTAGGCATTAAACCTTTAGGTCCTAAAATTTTACCAATTTTACCTAATTCTGGCATCATATCTGGAGTTGCTACGATTACGTCAAAATCAAACCAGTTTTCTTTTTGAATTTTTTCAATCATGTCTTTTTCTCCAACATAATCGGCACCAGCAGCTTTCGCAGCTTCCGCTTGAGCTCCTTTAGCGATTACCAAAATGCGTTTTGTTTTTCCTGTACCATTTGGTAGTACGAAAGACCCACGTAATTGTTGATCAGCTTTTTTTGGATCGACATTTAATTTGATAGCAAAATCAACTGTTCCATCAAAATTTGTTACAGATGTTTCTTTTGCTAAATGAATGGCTTCTTCTGCGCCGTAAGAGACATTTTTATCTACTTTCTTACTAGCTTCCACATATTTACGACCAAATTTTTTCATGTTTTCCCTCCTAACTGTGGTAATTTAAGCGGACTAAAAAAATTAGTATTATTCTTCTGTTGTTTCTTCTTCTTTATTCTTTCCAATTACTTCAACTTCTACAGAAGCACCTTCTTTAACTTCTGCTTCCATTTCAGCTAATTGTTCTTCACGTTTTTCTCTTTCTGCTTCTTCTTCGGCAGCTTCTTTGGCTTGTTCTGCTAATTCCGCATCATTTACACCTTTAATAGCTATACCCATATTACGAGCAGTTCCTTCAATAATGTTCATTGCTTCTTCTACAGTGTATGCATTTAAATCTGGAAGTTTTGTTTCAGCAATGCTACGAAGGTCTTCTTTAGAGATTGTTGCAACAACTTCATTCGCACCTTTTTTGCTTGCTTTTTGAATTTTAGCAACTTTCTTAAGCAAGAATGCAGCTGGTGGAGTTTTTAAGACAAAATCAAATGATCTATCATCATAAATTGAAATTTCACATGGAACAACATCGCCCATTTTGTCTTTTGTTGCATCGTTGAATTTTTGACAAAAATCTTGAATGTTAATACCAGCAGGGCCTAAAACCGTTCCAACGGGTGGAGCAGGATTCGCTTTTCCAGCAGGTATTTGTAATTTAATTTTCTTAACGACTTCTTTTGCCACGAAAACACTCTCCTTTCTTTGGATTCTTTTGTTTTTAACGTGTAAGTGGTAATGGGCAAGTCCGCATGTCCCTCCCACTTGTTTGTATCAAAGTAAACACTTCAACACGATTAAGATATTAGCATAAAACTGCTTAAGTTACAAGTAAAAAATTACCCTTATGATTAAAAAACAAGTTTTTCACTTGTTTTAAACTTTATTTACTTGGAAAGGCTCTACCTCAACACTTGTCTCTTGACCAAATAGGTCAATACTTACTACTATACGATTATTTTCCAAATCGATTGTTGTAATATTTCCTTCCATACCTTTAAATGGCCCATCCACAATAGATACTTTATCTCCAACTGCCATTTCAGATTCAATATCCATACGACTCATGCCCATATTGACTAAGATGCGATCGATTTCTTGTGGTTCTAATGGGGTCGGTTTTGCACCTTTTCCACTGGAACCAATAAATCCTGTTACTCCTGGTGTATTACGTACAATATACCATGCTTCATCACTCATAACCATTTCTACTAAAACGTATCCTGGAAACATCTTTTTCTTTTTTTCCTTTTTCACACCATCCTTAATTTCAATTTCTGTTGTTTCGGGTACGATTACTCTAAAAATATAATCTTGCATACCCATCGATTCTGTTCTCATTTCCAATTTTTCTTTGACTGCTTCTTCATGTCCAGAATAAGTGTTAACTACATACCATAATTTTTCCATTATAATACCCCCTTAATCCATGATAACAATGCAGATAAACCTAGGAAGAATACTATTAATAATGCGACAATTATTATTGTTGCAAAAGTGTAAGTTGCTATTTCTTTTGCTGTTGGAAAAGTTACTTTTTTCATTTCTGCTTTTACTTCTTTTAAATAGCTAGGTTTTTTACTTCTTTTCTTTTTTTCTTTTTTCTTTTCTTGTTTGGCCATTCTTTCACCTCTATATTTTTCCAAAATAAAAACACCTGCGTGTTTCTTGTATATAAGTTACCATATCTTTTGACTCTTTGCAAGTATTTTATTGTCTTTTAGAAATAAATTCACTGATTTTCCATTCTTCATTTTCTTTTATTAAATTGAAACTATAGGCATCATCTCGAATGCATATTCCTTCTTCGTTATAATATCGAATATTTTCATAAGTAATAATTTCTGTATCCGTTGCAGAGACAGGAACCAATTGTTCTTCCGTAACATCAACTACCGTAATAGCACTTTCAATTAAGATATCTTCAAAAGTATTC
Organism: uncultured Muribaculaceae bacterium; assembly: GCA_964418205.1. GTDB lineage: Bacteria > Bacillota_I > Bacilli_A > RF39 > UBA660 > Ventrenecus. The sequence continues at coordinate 10,273 of CAYQKO010000018.1, read as the reverse complement.
TTTGATCCTATATATAATTCTTCCTCAATATTAATATCCTTTTGTTTTTCCACTAGTTCAAATGATCCTTTAAATTGTTCTATTATTTCTTCTGTGACTAATTTTTGAAAATCTTCCCAAAATTTAGAATCGATTACTATGAGGTTTTCATCATCCTCTATTGTATAATTTTGAGCAACTTCGCTAGGTTTATAATATTGAATATTTAAAAAAAATTCTTTTAGTTGTTCTCTTTTTTCTTCTACTAAATTACGAATTTCTTCTTCTGACATATCACTTGTATTCTCAAATTTTTCTGTAGTTTCTTCTGGTTCACTTTCTATTGTAATGTTTTCTTTTTCTTGACTGAATTTGATTACTCGAAGACTTACAAATCCCAGTGCTAAGATAACTATTAGAATTAATACTAATTTTTTCCACTCTCTTTTAATCATTTTCTTTCTCTCCTTTAAATATATTTCGCATTTTGCTACGAATTCGTTGAATCGTATTATCTACTTGTTTTGGACTTTTATTTAGTAACTCAGCAATCTCGTTATATTTTAAACCATTTGTCATGTACAAAAATACTTCATATTCCGATTCTGATAATGCACTTTTCATTTGACTCATAATCCGATTATAATTTTCTTGATCACTGAACGTTTTAAAAGGATCCATTTTATCATCTCCTATGATTTCTTTTAAAGGTAGTCCTTGTTCATTGTAATCGTAATCTAGTGATAAACTTTCTTGTACAAGTTTGCTTTTTAAGGTTTTATTTTTATGAATATAATTTATTAATCTTCTTTCAATGCATATACTGATAAATGTCTTTAAACTAGCATCTTTACTTGCATCAAAATGATTTAATGCATCTGTAAATCCAACATTGGCTTCTTGTAGTAAATCATTTGTATCTAATCCCAACTTTTTGGCTGTATTAATATATTTTTTCACGATTATTCTTATTGTTGGCTCATAGGTTTCATAAAGACTATTACGAACTTCATCATTTGATTCACAAATCATATCAATTAGCATTAGTTCTTCGTCATTATACTTCATATTAAATCTCCCATTTTATAAATAAGAATTGCTGCCGCGACGGAAGCGTTTAAACTGTTTACATTTCCTTTCATAGGAATTTTGATGATTTCATCACAATTTTTTTCAATAATGGAACTAATCCCTTTTCCTTCATTTCCAATTACTAAGGCTTTTTTTTCATCAAAATTTAGTTCACGACAATCTTTGCCTATCATGTCGCTTCCATAGATAAAGAAATTATTTTTTTTTAATTTTTTTATTGCGTCTACTAAATTTGTCACTTTAACTATCGGCACTTTATCCGCAGTTCCAACACTTGTTTTAAAAACAATGTCTGTAACAGTGACACTTCTATCTTTCGGAATAATAATTCCATTAACACCGGCTGCTTCACAAGTTCTAATAATCGCTCCAAAATTATGTGGATCTTCTAAATGGTCTAAAATAACTACGAATTCTTTATCATATAAATCACTTAATTCTTGATAATGAAATTCATCTCTTTCGATAATAATTCCTTGATGATTCTCTTTACTCATTTTGTTTAAAATTTGGTTTTCTACTAATACATAATGAATATGATTTTCTTTTAAATATTGAAATAATTCGGCATCTTGTTTACTCTTATTAATATATACCTTTTTTATATCTTTTGGATTTGTCATAAATAAAACATTTTTGCCATAAGATAACATAATATCAACTCCTTATATTTACCCCAAAATACAATACACGAGTTCTTTCTAAGTCAAGTTGCACTTATTATAACACAAAATTTAAATTTTTAAAGTGTTTTGTTTTTTTACGAAAAAAAACTATAGATTTCCTAAATCTACAGTCTCAAAAGCCTCTTGATGAACCGCCTCCTCCAGAGAAACCACCTCCTCCAGAACCTCTATGCCCTGAAAACATATTACCTCCCCAAAATATACCAATATGGGGATTTCTTATAATAAAACTTAGAATAATTACAAATATAACTAGATATAATATTATCTCTACTGTGTTTGTTTGTTCTTCAGCCGCCTCAGCTTCCATAGCGCCAACATCGATATTATATTCTTCAGAAACTACTTCTAATATTTTACTATACCCATTTTTTATGCCATCATCCCAGTTATTTTCTTTTAAGTAAGGTATAATGTATTCATCTTGGATACGGCCAGTTTTTCCGTCAGGCAAAGCTCCTTCTAAACCATATCCGACTTCAATTCGGAATTTTCTTTCTTCTAAGGCTAAGAGAAGTAAGACGCCATTATTTTTGTCTTTATCTCCTATACCAAAGGAACGAAAAAGTTCTGTTGCATATTCTTCTAAACTTTCTCCTTCTAAGCTTTGAATGGTTACTACAACAATCTGAGCACCTGTAGCATTTTCTAACTTCGTGTTTGTTTCAATTATATAATTTTTTACTTCGGTACTCAGTAAGTTTGCGTAGTCATTTACATAGAAATCACTTGTAGGATTTACAATTGCTTTAGGTTCTAATAAGCCTATCGTACTTAAACATAGTACTAATAATGATGTCTTTAAAAAGCTCTTAATCGAAGCTAACATTTGGCACAACCTGACTTTGCTCATCTGCTTCAAAATAATTTTCTGTTTCAAATCCGAACATTCCTGCTAGAATATTGTTTGGAAATTTTTTAATTTTTAAATTATATTCTTCAACAGCTTGATTGTAATCACGTCTCGCGGTAGATATTCTGTTTTCTGTACCAGCAAGTTCATCTGATAGTTGTATAAAATTACTACTTGATTTTAAATCTGGATAGTTTTCGACAACCACCATTAAAGCGTTTAAAGCACTAGTCAATTCATCATTCGCACTTGATTTTTCGGCTAAACTGCTCGCGTTTACTAAGTTTTCACGTGCTGTTGTAATTTTGTCAATAATCTCTGTTTCATGGGAAGTATACCCTTTTACTGTACTTACTAGGTTGGGTATTAAATCTGCTCTTCTTTGCAACGCTACATCTAAATTGCTAAGTGAACTATCTACACTTTCTTTTTTTGTTATCATACTATTGTAACTTCCTATTAAGGCTATACTAATTATCGCTAATAAGGCCACAATGACGATGATAACGATTGTTGATTTTTTCATTTTTGTCTCCTTCCATTTATATTTTATCATGATTCTATGAGTTTTGATTTAATTTTTATTAAATTCCGCTCTTGTACAAAAGTTATGGAAAATGTAAAAATCTGTAGGCAAAATAAAAACAGCTCCTTATACTAATATTGTTAAAACAATAAGGGAGTTGTTAATATGGTTGTAGTGCAAAAACCTATAAAATAATACTATCGATTCATCCAGATTTTTCTATAATAATTCTCTTTTTTATAATAAAACTTTTATCACTTTTTGTTTACATTGATCAAACTATTATATTTAAAGACTTTTATCTCATTTATTTTTTATGAGGTAAAAAGGAGAGTTTTTGCTATTTTTTAAAGCTTTTTAGCACTATAAAACCCTTTCAAATAAAGGGTTTTAAATCATTTTCCACAGCAGTTCTTATACTTTTTTCCACTACCGCAACTGCATAGTTGATTACGTCCAATTTTTTCTTTATTTTTTACTGTACGATTTATCGTCTCTTTTGTTTCGTTTGTTTTACCTTTTATTACCTGCCTACGTTCTGTATTTTGTTCAATGTTTGCTTTTAATAAAAATTGAGCGATTGTATCATCTATTCTATTTAAAAGTCCTTCAAACATATTATACCCCTCCATAGTATAGGCTTGAAGTGGATTTGCTTGAGCATATTGTCTTAAGAAGATACCTTCTTTTAATCCTTCCATGGCATTTAAGTGTTCTATCCATAATGAATCTATTATTCTTAAAGAAATAGAGCGTTCAAATTCGTCAAAATGAGGAGCATCTTTAATTTTTAATTCGTAATCTTCATTAATCATATTTGTTAAGTATTCAATCATTTTTCCTTCATCAAATTCTTTGATTTCTTCCTTTTTCACAATTTGTGTTTTTAAGAAGTTTGTATTCATGTAATTTACTATTTCTTCTAAATCTTGATCCGTTAAATTTCCATCTGTTACGTGACTGGTTACAATATCTTCTACAACATTTCTAAATGTCTCTTTAATTGTGTCATGAATACTTTCATTGTCAATCACTAAATTTCTTTGTTCATAAATAATTCTTCTTTGTTCATTTACTACATTATCATAATCTAGTAAGTTTTTACGCATATCGAAGTTATTTCCTTCGACTTTTTTCTGAGCGGATTCAATTGACTTTGTTAGGGATTTTGAACGAATTGCTTGATCCCCTACCATACCTAAAGCCATTACCATTGCTTTTACTTTATCTGTTCCAAATCTTCTCATTAAGTCATCTTCGAATGATACAAAGAATTGACTCATACCAGGGTCTCCTTGACGACCTGCACGTCCTCTTAACTGATTATCAATACGGCGTGATTCGTGACGTTCTGTACCTATAACACATAATCCACCTAATTCTTTTACTCCTTCACCAAGTTTGATATCTGTACCACGTCCTGCCATATTTGTTGCGATTGTAATGGCACCTTTTTCACCAGCATGAGCGATAATTTCAGCTTCTCTGGCATGATTTTTCGCATTTAAAACTTCATGTTTTAATCCTTCTTTTTTTAATAAATTAGATAGTTTCTCATTGTTTTCTACGGAAATTGTTCCTACTAGAATAGGTTGCCCTTTGGAATGGATTTCTTTCATTGTTTTCACAATTGCTGTATATTTTCCATCTTCTGTTGAGTAAACTAAATCGGCTAAGTCTTTACGAATTACTGGTTTATTTGTTGGAATTTGTATTACGTACATGTTATAAATATTTCTGAATTCTTCTTCTTCTGTTTTTGCAGTACCTGTCATACCTGATAATTTATTGTACATTCTAAATAAATTTTGGAATGTAATCGTAGCCATTGTTTGAGTTTCTTCGTTGATTGTTACACCTTCTTTGGCTTCAATTGCTTGATGTAATCCTTCACTAAATTGACGACCTTGCATTAAACGTCCAGTAAATTGGTCAACAATTATAACAGCTCCCGCATCAACAACATAGTCTACGTCTTTTTTAAATCCATAGTTGGCTTTTAAGGCATTATTGATATGATGTACTAAAGCAGAGTTTCCAAAATCATATAAATTTTTCAAGTGAAAGAATTTCTCTAATTTAGAGGCTCCCGTTTCTGTGATGGATACATTTTTCGTTTTAGGATCTACTGCATAATCTTCTTCGGTTAAACTTTTTACTGCTTTATCGGCATCCATATACAGATTTTTGGAATTTTGCTTTCCACCAGAAATAATTAAAGGTGTTCTTGCTTCATCAATTAAGATAGAATCTACTTCGTCAACAATACAAAAGTTTAGTGGTCTTTGAACACGATCTTCTTTACGAACAACCATGTTATCTCTTAAATAGTCAAAGCCAATTTCATTATTTGTAGAGTATAAAATATCGCAGTTATAAGCTTCTTGCTTTTCTTTTGGCGACATTTCACGCATGTTTAAACCGACTGTAAGTCCTAAAAAGCGAAAAATGTTTCCCATCCATTCTGAGTCACGCTTAGCTAAGAATTCATTTACTGTTATGATATGAACTCCTTTTCCGTCTAGGGCGTTTAAATAAGCTGGCATTGTTTCTGTTAATGTTTTTCCTTCTCCAGTTTTCATTTCAGCAATATTACCATAGTGTATTGCTAATCCACCCAAAATTTGGACAAAGTATGGTTTTTCTTTTAAGACACGATAATCTACTTCACGAACTACAGCAAATGCATCTACTATTAAATCATTTAAAGATTCTCCATTTGCTAGTCTTTCTTTAAATTCTTGTGTTTTATTTTTCAATTCATCATCACTTAGAGAAGCCATTTCTTCTTCTTTCGCTACGATTTGGTTTGCAATCCCCTCAAATTTTTTTAATTCTTTATATTCTGAGTCAATTAATTTTCTAAATATTCCCATGTTAAAAACCTCCATATTTATCATTCTATCATAAATTGGATAAAATGAGCAAATTTTCAATTTCAAAATCGAGCTTTTCTTAATTTTTCCTGAATTCATACATTAAAAAAACACTTCAATCCTTTTTATCAAAGTGTTCTATTTTTTATTCTGCTTCTATGATACCGTATGAGCCATCTTTTCTTTTATATAGCACTGAAATAGCATTCGTATCTATGTTTTTGAAAATGAAGAAATCATGACCAAGTAATTCCATTTGAAGAACTGCTTCTTCTTCATCCATTGGTTTTAATTCTAGGGTTTTCCGTTTTACAATAGTAGAAGTATTTTCTATTTCCTCGTTTTGCAATAAAAGTTCATATTGCATAATATCTTTAAATTTTTTACGCATTTTTGTTTTATTTTTTCTAATCTGTCCTTCTAATTTCGAAATACTTAAATCGATTGCTGCATATAAATCTTCATGAGATGTTTCAGCTCTTAAAGTGAATTTTTTTGTAGGAATGGTTATTTCAATAATTTGATCTATATTTCTAACACGAACTACAACATATGCTTTTAGTTCCTCAGGGTTTTCAAAATATTGATCTAACTTTCCTATTTTTTCTTCAATGTAGGCTTTTATTGATTCCGTTATTTTAATTTTGTCTCCTCTAATTTCAATTCTCATGTAATCACCTTCCTTAGTTTTAGTATAACAAAAAATCAGCAAAAAAACTACTATTCTAAGTAGTTTCTGTTTTAATTTACAACTTCCTTTATTTCTTCAACATTAATTGCTTGCAATCCTTTTTCCGTTTCAATTAACTTAAATTCTACAATATTTCCTTCTTTTAAAGTTTTATAACCATCCATATGAATTGCTGAGTAATGTACGAAAATGTCCTCTAAATCTCCATATTGAATAAATCCATATCCTTTCGTATTATTAAACCATTTTACTTTTCCTTTTAACATATTATTTTCCTCTTTCTCTTTTATTACACATTTACGATTTGTGATACTTCTTCAACATTAATAGCTTGTAGGCCTTTTGCGGTTTCAATCAATTTAAATTCCACAACATTACCTTCTTTTAACGTTTTATAGCCATCCATATGAATTGCTGAGTAATGTACAAAAATGTCCTCTAAATCTCCATAATGGATAAAGCCATAGCCCTTGGTGTTGTTGAACCATTTTACTGTTCCTCTTAACACTTTTTTCACTCCCTTCCTATTACTTTTTACTACCTACTTCTAAACTATCATGTTTATGCTTTTACTTCAATTTATTTCGTTCGACAATTATTGCACTCAAATAAATAACACATAACCCACGATACGAAAATTATAATACAAAATATTTTTAAAAAAATATTTTATGCATGAAATATTAATATTTTTGTTTTAAATGTTTTTTGAATATTATTTTTTTGCTTTTTTTCATATTTTAGACATTCAAAATATGATTTGAAACTTAAATTTGTTTTTTTACGTTTCTTTTTGATAAACTACTTTTTGTTAGGAGTAGTGATGTAGTTGAAAAAAAAGTTTATTGAGTCTTCTCTAACTCTTATCAAGAAGAATCAAGAAGTCGATAAACTCAAAGAAAAGAAATTAAAATATGGATTAGAAGGTTTTTATAATTTAGCAACCAAACTTGTTGTTATCTTAATTTTATCTTTTTTATTTCATACTCTAACAGAATTTATTTTGTTAACAATTATTTATGGAACTTTAAGATTGTACGGGTTTGGTATTCATATGAAAACTAGTATACAGTGTTGGTTTACCACATTGCCTTTGTATATAGGTGGATGTTTACTTATCAAATATTGTTTGTTTCCAAATTTATTTTGTTATTTCATTTGGGTGATAGGATACTTATCTTTCTTATTTTTTGCTCCGGCTGATACACCGTCCAGACCTCTTATCCATCCAGATAAGAGACGTCGAGCCAAGATATTCGCATTAATGATTTTAACTATTTATGCTATATTATATTTCATCACAAACAATTTAATATTAAATCATGTTATCATTTATGCTGTTCTTTTAGAAAGTATTTCCATAAATCCGTTAACTTATAAACTATTTCATACTCCTTTTAATAATTATAAGAAGTTTCAGAATACTACGGTTTAAATTTCATTTTGATATATTTAAACAAAAGAATGGAAAGGATGTGAAACTATGTTTCTAGCTGATATTTTAGCTGGTATAGCAAATTTATTTGCTAAATCTGTATCTTCTGCATGTATGTGGTTTGTATTTGATGAACCTAAAGCTGATTTAGACATTTTATAAAAAATGAGTTCTATTAAGACTCATTTTTTTGTTTCTTTACTTCTATCTCATTCATAAATAAGTTATTTTTAATAGAAGTTGTGATATATAAATTCTTGCGATTTAATAATGAATACAAACCTAGACCATGTCCAGTATTTTTTGAAGTGTATTCATATGTACCCAGTTTATCAATTTCAATATCTCCAGAAAAAGTATTCATTATTTTGATTTTTAAACTATCTTTCGTTTCTTTAAATTCAATATACAATAATTTTTCTTTCGTTTTTACTGTAGATTCTAAAGCATTATCTAGTATTACTCCTAGAGCTTCACAGAATAAAGCATAATTTTTCGTTCCCAAAGTGTTCAAAACACGATGCTTTACTTTATTATCTATGGATACTTTTATATCATCTTCAGCATAAGGGTATAATCTCTCTAACACAAAACCATTCAAGCCAATTGGCATAGAGGTAATGTCATATTTTATGTAAGAATTGGTATTATATTTATGAATTAATTCATCAATTAGAATTTTTGCTTTTTTATTAGCTACGGATTTTACACATCCTAAATCATAGTTTAAATTATGTTTTATGATCCGATATTGACTCATTGCTTTTAAATTTGATTCTTCGTTTTTTTCTAAAATTTCGTTACAAATTTTTAAATTAATTATTTTATATTCCAAAAATATAAAAATCACTATACCTACTAATAATGTAGCCCCAAAGGTTATCAATATTATTAAAAAAAGTGTGTTGTCGATGTTAGCTATCCCTTCCACTGCAATACTTAAGTAGATAATTACAATTACACATAAGTGAAAAGTTGATATTTTTAATTTTTCCATTTTTTGATGTATTTTGCTCAATAACCTATTAAATATTGGAAAATTAGCTAATAAAATCAAAATTAGTGCCATATTTATGGAATATAATGCTTTTGAAATTGGTTCGGTAATATTTTGAACTGGGTTTGGATTTACAACACTAAATAATCCCATCATTAAAATATCGATTAATATACTAATTACCCAAACAATAATGCTGTAATTTATAGACTCTTTTTTTGTACTATTAGACATAACTTTAAATAGGCTAGCAAAATATATAATAGTTAATAATGGAATTACTGCATTCAATTCATAATACTTCATTATTGCTTGAATTACTGGCATTACTATTATCAGTAGATTTATAAAAATGGTATGTTTCAGTCTTTTCATGCTGACTTTCTTGTACAAATAAATTAGTGCTACCTGTAAAATTAGAGAAGAAATATAATAAAGTGCAATCGTTTCTAACATTTTTCAATTTCCTTTTTGTAAGTTTTTGATAATAAATCTACTCGTTCCCCAGTAATTAACTCAAAATACCCTTGGCTATAGTTTTTCGTTACAACTTTGTCTTTATTTGCTATACAACTTTTATGTGTTTGAACAAATCTATCGTCTAACATTTCTAATATTTCAGCTAAAGTCAGGTTAAGTTTAAAGACAACATCATTTGCTGTATGTATTACTACTTTTCGTTCTTCTTTATCTCTCGTAATATATAAAATTTCTTTCATGTAGATTTCTAGCTTTACATTTCTTCCAGATAATTTTAAAACGCTTTTATCAAATTTTCTTTTATAAATTATCTTTAAATCCTTTTTAAGTCTTTCTTCAAAATTTTGAAACTTTTCTATAAATTCAAATACTTCTAATAAATTTCTATGTACAGACTCAAACATATTATCATGATTTGTAATAAATATTATCTCGCTATTCCAATCTTTTTCTCTAATAATTTTAGCTATGTCTAATCCACTCATGTTATTTTCTAATTCGATATCGATAATGTAAAGTTTTCTATTTAATAGATCATCCATTTCTTTCTGCAATGCTTTGTCATACTTTTTATAATACTTTGCATTTAAATCACAATTATTCTCAAAAGAAAATTCCTTTAGAATTTTACGAATTTGATTCTGATATTTTTCTTCAT
>CAYQKO010000017.1:1837-15742 GCA_964418205.1 uncultured Muribaculaceae bacterium | reverse complement strand
TTTACCACATCTTCTTATTCCAGTTATTACTTTTATTGTCTCAGCATCATGATAGAAACCTCTAATTTTCTCTAGGTATAATTCCCTTTTATATAATTTATTCATTCTCATCACCATTTTCATTCTACAAAAATATGTTTGAAATGCCAAGTTGTCGACATAAAATTAGCACTTATATCTAAAAATATGTCGACAAATGGCATTTTCACAATTTGTTGCTTGAACAAGTAATATATCGATTGTATTTATTTGCCAATATATAAATTCAAGTGTTTACTATTCAATTCATATTTTGTTTTTTAAATTTAAGCTCTAATAAAAAAAATACTATTTCACTTTCTTATAGTTTTAATAGTATTCTTAAACTCATAGTCTATCTGATAAATAGACAAACATATTTTTCATTGAATAGCTATAGACGAGAAAAATATAGGGGCGTAAATTTTTTAAGGGGGAAATTAGTAGAAAGCTAATATTCTTTTTTTAGTTTCTGAATCCAATAGATTCCTTTCTTCTTTAGCCCTTAATATAAGCATATATTGACTGCCATTAACAAATTCCCATATATATCTGATATTATTGCTATTCTATCCGTTATTTAATCCTTCTTCTTATATGCAGTTATCAACATTGGTTTTATTAATAACTTCTTCGTTTATTCATAATCAAAATAATGTTCTCTGGTATTTTCTGCTTCATATCTGTAGATAGCAGCTAATTTTCTCATTTCTTTCGCCAATCTATAAAAACCTTCTTGATCAGCTTGATTAGCTTTCTCATTATACTCGTTCGCTTTATTTTCAAATGCACTTCCTTCTGAATCATAATTGATAACACCTAAGGAGTTGAGAGCCTCTGTACGAAAACCTTCTCTTATTATATTTGCATTTTCTTGGTTTAAAATTTCTGCTACATTTTTATCAATCCAAAATCCACTTTTATCTTTTGGAGAATGATATAACACTTTACCAAAATTAGATAATGCAACTTCAAGCCTATCTGATTTTGTGCATATTTCTACCATCTTATTATACCATGAATTTAGTTTTTCTTTATCAATTATTCCATTTTCTAATCCAGGCACCAATTCCCATTGATTTAGCAATCTATATGCATTTGTAGCTACGTTTTCATCTACTTTATGCGTATTAGTTTTTAAAGAATGTGGTTTATAAGCAAGACATAAGATATCATTATATATGCTTGGATTATTTGCAAGAGTTTCTTCTATAATTTTAGGACGACATTCTTCACTATTTAGAATAGGTAAGTATATCCACTCAATATTAAATAGCTCATCCTTAGGAACATCGGATTCTTGCAAATCACCAATAATTTTAATAATATGATATGTATCTAACTTGTTTAGGTTTTCTTGATGATGTATCATTTCCTTTAAACATTTTATTATAACTTCTCTATCATAATCAAAATTTTTATCCTCATCAAGTTTTGATGATATTATCCACAAAGCTCTATCAGGACGTTTGACATTGAGCAGTTTTTTTATTACATAATTTAATTCATCGGTTTCTTTTACAAATCTTATATCAATCTTTTTCCAATAATCAGATTCATTTTTATTAAGTACTTTTCCTATTAAATCAAAAGTTTTTTTAGTGCATGGTAATACTAATAGCAAATTTAGCTTTTTAGTTTTGCTCCAATTATATATATCCAAGTTTTCTACCCAACCATAGCCATTTAGAGCAAATTTTTTATACACATATCCTTTTGCAAATTCAACTAAACTTTTATTTCTATTTTCTAAACAATTAAGTATTTTAAATTCTAATTTGTCATCAACTTTTTCTTCTGCTGCGCAAATTCCAATTATATATGAATCTTCAACGGATTTTACGAAATTTATAAATTTATCAAATCCTAAAGTTAAAATTTCTTGTACTAATTTTATTTGAATTTGATGTAATTTTTTTTCACCAACCTTGTAATCTTTCCTATCATCTATTAAATGCCAAGTATCTTTTCTAAAGTATCTCTTTGCGAAAATAAGGACGTTATGAGGCTTTATATTTGATGATAATAATTCAAGTTTCTTGATTGCATCATTAGGCAATGAATGCTTAGAGTTAGTTGTTCTCTTATGCCATATAATTAAATCTTCCAAATGATTCCAAATGACAAACTTCCTATTTTCATTTAAGACCTTAATTTCATTACTAGACAATTTATCAAATATTTTATCAAATAAATATCTTGGAACATTATCAATTATATCTATTAAATCACATATTTTTTTAGTATTTGTTTTAGAATTTAAAATAGCTAAATCAATATATATTTCAATTTGTTTCCAATAATCACTTTGCAAAACTGTATCATTATTTTCTTCAATAATATTATTCCATTTAGGCTTATATGATGGTGATGCTATTTTTATTGCACCTGGCATTAAATTTTTGAGAAGTTCCCATCCATCATCTGGGCTTTCTTTTAATATATTTTGTACTACTATTGTTCTATTTTCAATAGGTGCTTTGGTTTGTGGATACCATGGTAAAATAATATTTGCAATATGTTTTATAGCATCTTTATCAAATTTAGCAATTTTAGACAATAGCATACATGATTCAATCAAATTTCTTGATTCCCATGCAGTTAATTCCAAAGCCCAATATAATCCTGTGGAGTAATTATATGTAGTAATATAATATTCCTTTTCACTGAAAAGTTTTTTTATCATATCATTATTATTCTTTAACTTATCATCTAACTGTTGCAAAAATTCTTCTGGTGCAGACTCTGCTAGTAAAGGTATAAGTTCGCCTATACTTGCCCATATTTCCCAATTATTATTTTCTAAAACATTCCTAACAACAAGAAAAGGTAAGTTTGCTGCATAATTTTTGCATTTTTCAAATCCTCTATAATTTGCTGTTATAATTGGTAGTGTTTCAGCAATAGATTTTCTTAGAGTGTCAGAATATTTTGTATTTTTTTTATAAATATTAGCCATACTTCTTTTATCAGATTCTAAATCAAATTTTGGATTTCTTTCTGATAAGATATTAATTGCTGAGTCCTTAAATATTTCTAGTTCATCTTGAAAAAAATCAGGTGCATATTTTTTTATAATATTGTTTCTATCCTTTATTTTCCACTTATTATTTCTATATTCTAAAATACTATTTTCATCTTTAAGTATTGTTCTTAATTTTAATATCCATTCGTCATATTGTTTACCGATAAAATTGTTTATAACATTCTTATCATCTTCATTATTTTCATCCCAACCTCCAAAAATAATTGCAGCTTTTAATATTTTATCATTTTCGCTTATAGTATTAATATTATAATATATTGGTGTCACAGATGAGATACTCACATTACTATTTCTATCTATCTCGTATATCTCACGTCTATCATACTCTGACAATGAATAATTGCAACTACCTTTTCTAATATAAGCTGTAGAGGCATATACTATAGATTTTATTTCATCATCATATAATTCCTTTTGACCTTGTTTTATTTTTGGGTAAGTTTTGCATATTGAATAGACTCTATCTTGGTTATCCTTAGTTATAAAAATATACCCAAATAATAATTCTTCATCTTTTAATTTAAAATTAATGGTACCTGTTTCAATTGATGGTCTCGGTTGTATAATATCTGCCAAGTGTTGATAATATGAGTCATCTTGCATCGGAATTGCTTTTAAGCCAAATTCTTCCTTTGTTTGATTTCTAACTCCAATTATAATAAATTTGTCTTTTCCGTAACTTTCTTTTGAATTTAAAAATCCACATAAGTCTATTATAAAGTCTGCACTCTTATTTTTTTGGTAAGGAATTTCTTTATAGTCAAGCCAAGAATTCTCATCCGGTAATTCACTTAAAATTTTGTATATTTTATGCTTTAGTTGATTGTCCATAACTTATATCACCTCCAATTACTAATGAATACTCCCCGGGGCAAGCCCTCAATCGTTCACTGAACGATTGCCTCTCTTCGAGAGCGGGGTATCTTAATCAAGCGATGTTATGCCATTCCTATAATTTCAAATATATTTGCACATATTCCGCTTCTTGTTTACCCTGATTTCGCACATATTCTTTTATCACTGTTTCATTTTGGTTCTTACCAACCGTTGACACAAAATATCCGTCGCTCCAAAACTGTCCTCCCCAAAGTGCTTTCTTAATCTGGGGACATTCGACAAATATTTGCCTTGCCGTGATACTCTTAATTATCTTCACAATCGTACTTGGTGAATAGTTTGGCGTGCTTTGTATCAAGAAATGTACATAATCCTTATCTGTTCCTATCTCCAAAAACACAATATAGTCATATCGCTTCTCAATTTCAAGGCAAATTTGTCGAAGGTGTTCTTCCACCGTTTTGTCAAAAACAACGCGACGATATTTTGCTGGACATACTATATGGTAAACAAGATTGCTCAGATTGTGTGATAAATATATAAATTCACTGTCGTTCATATAACATCGCCCTCATTCCGTATCTATGATACTACATTGGACCTTACGCTACAAGCAACGGGGAATCATACCCTAGACCAAGGAACAGGCTTCGTTAGTTCCTCGGTTATTAAAGCTCGAAGGTCTCCCACATTCTTATAATTTATAAAGTAATTTTCTACGATATAAGAATATCAAGACTGAAATTATTCCAACACCTATAAATAAGGTAATTGGTAAAGTGTATCCTGTTTGAGGATTTTCAACAACCTTACAAGTACTTTCGAATTCCTCTTCAGTAACTTCTTCTCCATCTTCATTATAATATTTATTTAATACTACTTCACACTTCAATTGTGAATAATCGACTGTATTTTCAAAAGTATTTTTATCATCCGCATAAATAACATTAGTCTCATATACATTCTCAAGAAAATCATAAGTAACATTTACTAAAATTTGTATATCATCTTCATCAAAAGATATATATTGTGCTGTTGTATCTTGCTTAATAGTATAACTATAGGAACCATCTTTAACTAATGTCAATAAAAACGTATATTCGCCATCAGTCACATTAGTAGTATTAATCACAGTTTCACCATCGTATACAGAGGCTTTTAAGTCATCTGTTGTAACAATAGGTTGATCTATTGTTACAGGAATATTTAGCTCAAGAATAGCTTCTTCCGTATCTAATGTATAAATGATTCCTTCTGTCGAGGTTGGATTATTAAAAAGTAAATAATATTTATTATCAAGGAAAGAAACACCCTCTATTTCACCATAACCGCTAGGAATATAAAAAGTATTAATCAAAACGCCATTTAAATCATAAATATACACTACATTAGCTCCGGCCTCTAAAATACCATCATAGTAAGGCTCATAAGTCCCTACAACTCCACTTTCATAACAAGTTAAATATATATATCCATCAAAATACTTTATACCTTGAGTAATTAAATTTGTTTCTACAGAAAAACTCGTTTGTAATTTTAAATCAGTATCATAAATATTAATTGTTTTTCCACTCAACACAAAATAGCTATCTTCACTCAAATCAATTGCATTACCTGCAGTATCTAAGGTTTTAGAACTTTTTTGTTCAAAACTTTCAGCATCTAAAACATAGATTGTATTCCCATTTATGATTAAAATTTCATCATTAACCTCATCATATGCTATATCATTTGCATGACCATAATCTGTAGATTCAATAGTTTTTATAATCTCATTTGTTTCTTTATCGATTACTAATAAACAAGCTTTTGAATCATCACTCATATTTAGCGATAAAATATAATATTGTTCAGTAATTGTAAATCCTTGAAAAACTTGATAGCCATCTAACTTGTCAAAACTAAGAACTTGACTTAAAGCAACCTCTTGCATTTCCTCCTTTGTTAATGCCTTAACCCACATAGGCATTAAAAAGAAACATATTAACATAATTTTAAAAATTCTTTTCATATCACATCTAATACTCCTTCAACTATCTATACTATATCATGTTTTTCAAAAAATTCCATAACTTGCTAAACATTTTACAAATTATAGGCAATTTTAATGCCATATTTTTTCATAATTTTTAACGAATTATCTTTTGAACCATCATTTACTAAAATAATTTCTAGATTCTTATAGGTTTGATTAAGTACAGATTTTAAACATTTATCAAGATAGTTTTCAGTATTATAGCAAGGAATAATCACACTTACTTTATCCATTCTATTCTACCTCTATTAAACTTTCTATTGTTTTAAAAAATTTTTTTAAATAATTATTTACATAATATTGTTTTGAATTTTTTTCACTTATTTTTCCCATTTTTTTTCTAAGTACTGAATCATCTATTAATATTTGCATCGCATTTTCTAAATCACAAATCATATTTTTTCGACTAATAATAATAGCATTATCTTTAGTAACTAATTCAGGTGTTCCACCACTATCTGTTCCAATGATTGGTAGTCCCATAATTTGAGCTTCTAAAATCGTTAAAGGACATGCTTCATTAAAAATAGATGGTTGCATAGATACATCTAACATTGTATAGTAAGTACCAATTTGATTATGATCTATATAACCTGTAAAAATAATTTTATCTTCCAATCCTACAGTCAATTTTTGCAATTCCTGAATATATGGTGTTGGAGCAGAGCTTTTAAAGAAAGAATTTCCTGTAATAACTAATTTTATATTTTTATTCTTTTTCAATAAATTTTTAAAAGCTAAAACTAATTCCTTTACTCCTTTATCTTCACAAATCCTTCCACAAAATCCAAAGACTACATCATTCTCGCGAATATGATATTGCTTTCTAATTTTATCTCGTTCTTTTTTATATTTTAATAACGATTTTTCTTCTATTCCATTATAAACATTTAATAAATTTGTATTTGGATATGCCTCTTTTACTCTTTTTAAAATATATGTACTACATGGTATCACTAAATCATACTTTTCGAAAGAATGATTATGATGCTTGACATTTTCTAAATCATTATGTAAATGTAAAATATATTTCGCCTTTATTTTTCTTTTTAAATTTAAAATTAGAGATGGACTATTTTCAATGATTACTAAGTCATAATATGTTTCTTTATTTTCTATTTCAATGTTATCTAAAACTTCATAAGAAAAAATAGATTCTAGTTTTCTTCTAGTTAATTTTTGATATACCCCTTTACAATATCTTTTCAATTGAAATGATACTGTTCTTTTGTTAATAAAATAATAATGTGTGTATGTATCGTCTAAATTTTCTAATTTGGTATCTTTGCATAAAGTGCTATATACGTCAATCACATATTGCTTTTTTTTCTTGTTTTCTTCCAAGTAGTAATCCGTTAATGTTTCTACTGCTCCTCCCATTATAGCTGGTAAAGGTTGACCACTATCAAGTACTATCAAAATATGCTTTCTATTTAATTTTTTTTCTCTACTGTGAATAATATATGGGCTAAAATATGCCAGATTTAAAAATATATATACTAATTCTGAATTATCTATCACATCTATTAAACTAATTACTAAAAAAGACAATAAAGCATATGATAAAAGATTTACTAATTCATCTTTCTTATTTTTTAATAATGATTTTATTGGTAAATGCCATAAATAAGTGTAGGCGGCAAAGCCAACCAATCCAGTTTCTAAAATAACATTCAAAAAATTGCAATGAGCATGATATATTCTTATCAAGTCGTATCTTCTTTGATACTCCATCATTCCAATTCCTAAAAAAGGATGGGCTAAAATTTGTTGAAAGCAACGCTCCCAAATATAAGTTCTTCCAGTTAATGTCACATTTTTGTGAAAGATATCTACAATAATAAAAGAAAAATATTTCTGAACACCAAATACAACAATTAATATGAAAAGAATAAAAGTCCCCCAATAAAAAGTTCTTATATTTAAAAAATTTGACCAATTTCGTTTTTTATAAATAAGTAAGAAATACATTAATATCACAATACATCCAATAATAGCTCCTACTGACCAGCGAATAAGATATGTTAAAAAAACCATAAGTAAAGATGTGATAGAAAATTTATCTAATTTATTATTAAAATAATATGATGCAAAGCAAATAAACATTGTTCCGAGTAATAATAGTACTACTGTGGCATTATCATACCCTAATAACAATACCTCATGTCTTATGATTCCATCAGGTTTTATTAATAGGGTAACAAAATTTGCCAAAATGAGTAAATATAGCAATTTAGAAAGAACCCTAAAAAAAGATTGTAAATTATTCTTTATTAATCCTTCTGTATACAAAGATATGCCAGTATACTGCAAGAAAAATTTCAACCAAAAAGTATAATCCTTACTCCCAAATGATGTAGATATTAAGCTAATCAACATAAATAAAAAAACAGCAAATTGAAACTTTGAAGGCTTATTCTTATAAAAAGATAAAAAGTAAATACCCAAAATGCTAATCATCATAACCACATTTGCCAAAACATTAATATAATGATTAACTCCTAAAAAATAAGGTTTAATAAGAAATAATAAAATCACAAAAATAACATAAGAATTATGATAAAACAGTTCTTGTAATATTGAATTTAATTTTTTCATTTGTCTCTCCTCCTTAATAAATCAAAGTAGTAATCACGTAGAACAAGATAAGAATAATTGATATCAAATAATTTTTTCAATTGTTCACTAATTTCAATTTCTCTATCAATTATTTTGACTTGCATAGCTTCATTTGCCCACACATTAGAATCCTCTATAGGTATATAAATAATATTTTTAGAATTAAATTCCTTTGTAACTGTATTAGAAACAATACAAGGCAAGTTAGCAGCCTGAGCTTCAATTAAAGCAACCGCAAAACCTTCAAATAAAGATGGCAACAAAAATACATCCATTGCACTATAATAATCATTTGTATTTTCTAAATCCTTTAATACAACAGTTTTTTCTTTTATTTTCGATGTATTAACTCGTTCTAGAATCTGAGAATAAAGATGCCCATCCCCACCAATAATAACAAACTTAGCATTTTTACTTTTAGAAGCAATTTTTTCGTAAACGTCTATTAAAAATAACTGATTTTTTTGTTCAGCGTATCGACCAATATTTCCATAAACAAAATCATTTGGACCCCATCCGTGTAATTTTCTTATATTTTCACGACTAGCTTTACTATATTTGAATTTTTCTAAATCTACAGCATTATAGATAATCTTCACTTTTCCCTGTTCTACCCATTTTTTATTGGTCATAAATTGTGCTGCACCTAATCCACAAGCAGCAAAATCAGTGGAAAACCATCGTGTCAATAAGGAATATAGTTTTTGTTTCATAGTCTTTTTTGGAAAATACCTATGACAATGGCTAACTCTAATTTTAATTCCAGCCTGTTTAGCTATAAAGCAAGGAATAAAATTATTTAAATTATGATGGGTATGAAATATTTCAGGTTGTTCCTCTTTTAAAATCTTAAATAAATCCTTATAATTTTGCTTAGGATTTCTTATCCAATGTTCTATTTGATAGATTTTAATGCCTAATTTTTCAAATTTTTTTACACAGCTATCAATAGGCTTTTCATGAATAACTATAACAAATTCAAACTCCTGCTGAAGTTTTTCGTAATAGTTTAAGAGCATTGATTCTATTCCACCGTTAACCAAATTAGGTAAATAATGTACTATTTTAATTTTTTTCATCGTACACCTACTTTTCAAAAGATGATTTTTCTTTAAAAACATCAGACAATAACTCTTCAACTTTTTTTTGCAGTGTTTCAAAATCTTCTATAGTATCACCATCATTAATGCAAATAAGTTTAATATTTGGATTATGAATTGTTTTTTTACAGAATTCTAATACCTTAACAACTTCATCTTTCTCAAAATCAATCATCGCACTCATTTTAAATGTTGGATAAGGATAAAACTTCTTACTAGCTAATTGCCATTCCCGCATAACCCATTGATTTATATCAGTCTTCATACGAAATTTATTTAAGCAAACTTCATCCAAATACGCATATTCTTTATCCCAGACTTCATCAAAAGTTGATTTTAAATACGCATGCGCCAAGTGAAACTGACGAAAACCAGGGAATCGCGGACATTTAGATAAAAATAAATTCAATAAATTATTTTTTAACCCATACTTCATATTAAACCAACCATGATGATTTTCTTTTAATACTTTATGAATATCAAAATGTTCGCTTATAACTCCAGCATCATTATGAGAAATCGTATGAATCATTAAACTTCTTTTAGGGCAATGAATATTCAAAATGGCATTATCACAAGGAAGCTCATTCACAAAAAAATCTTCTGGATTTAAAGGATGCAAGGCAAACATATCATCATTAAAATAAATAAATTTCTCACATAATCCAGGAATTCTATGTATATTTAACTCTATTGTATGAGAACTAAAAGTGGGCAGATATTTCTTTGGAATAAACTCTTCGTGAAATATAAGTTGTAGTTTGCCTGTTTCTTCTTTTAACCATTTTGGTACTTGATGAGCAGTTACTAAATATATTTTATGTACCCAAGGCATATTCTGATCAATACTTCTTAAAACATATTTCAAATGGTTCCAATCGCGAAATCTTGCATCATTTGCACTTTCGGCATTATTTAAATACCGACAATATTTTTGCTTTTCTTTTTGCCAATTTTGATCAGAATTATCCACCCAAGTAATAACAACATCTATATCTTCCATACTTATATTCCTTTCTAAAAACTCTTATCGTATTTTTTTCCTAAAAATTTAGCTTTTAAAAAACTAGTACTCTTCTTCCACCAATTCACTTTCTGCATATCAATAACTTTTACTTCTTCATATTTTAATTTATTTTTATTTATATAAACATCCAACAATAACTCGGATATTCTCCCAAAGAATCTTGCGTGAAATGAATCATACTTTTTTGAATCTATTCTATTTTCTAGTTCAAATAAAATATCAAATAACCATTCACAGTAACTATCGAGTATTTCTTTTTTCATTAGAAACATATTAAACATATGGGCACTTGTACGTTTCTTTAATAAATCAAATTCTTTTAAATATTCAGGATATTTTTCTTCTATAATGTTTCTTGTTTCATCTAACGGCTCAATATACATCGTATGCTTATAGTGACCATATAAATTTTCAATATAATATTTTCTTTTTTTCGGTACAATAATATCTGTAGTTTTTAATATACTTTCAGCTTCATCTCTAGTTAAAACATTTTGAAATTTTATATCTTCATTTTTCATTCTTTTTCGATTTAAGGTAAAATATCTTCGATAATGAACTAAACCTATATACTCACTATCTAAATTTTTCCAAGCCCAATAAAGACCTGTTAATTCACAAAAATATGGATTCTTTAAAGAAATATTATCTCCAACATTATCTTTTTGATAGCCTATATCTTCTTTGCCTTCTGCTCCTACATGTAATGGAAGATACATTTTATCTTCAGGCATTTGATACCTTTTATGAGTTGCAACAATAATTGTAATTTTATTTTTCTTTTTCATCTCCATGTTTTCCTTTCTTTATTTTCAAACATCATAAACTTCTTTACTACTAATCTCACCTCAAATCTTTTTTTATTACAAAAACACTTTATTTCGCTACTAACATTCTATCATTAAAATGAATGAAAGTAAATTTTTATTAGACAAAAAGGGTGTAAAGTTTTTTCGCCCTAAAGTTTTTTCGATTTTTATTCCAACTAGTCATTTTTGCTAGTTTACCATCAAAAAATTTACACCAATATACTTTATTTTTCTTATATCATATCCCATGTTAAAATTGTGTCTTCATCCAAGTCTTTTAACACTTTTCTTCCTATTACTATATCCGTACATTGAGGTGATATTCCCGTACCTGGTCTTTTCGACATGATATCCGTTTCCGTAATAACTTCTCCAGCCTTCATATCACGGGTCAATACTAAAGATCTTCTAGCCTCTCTTCTAGGAACAACTTCGCAGTCAAGAACTGTTTTTTCTTGGCTACCCAAAACAGAATCTATCCATTTAAAATTTGCAATAGCCTTTTTAAAATCTTCTGGAGTACCAGCATGATAATGGTCATTCCCTGGCAAAGATTTATTTAATGTGTAATGCTTTTCAATTACTTCTGCCCCTAGTAAATACGCAGTAGCAAGCGTCATCATTGTTTCATCCGGTGCTACATGATCACTATATCCAACTTTAACATCTGGGAATACTTTTTTTAATGTTTCAATAATCCTTAAATTAGCATTCTTAGGATCTGTTGGATAAGAAAGTACACAATGAAGAATTGTAATATCTTTACATCCTACTTCCTTTAAAGCTCTAATTGCTTCGTCTACTTCTGATAAATATGCAGCTCCAACAGAAATAACAACAGGCTTTCCCTTGCATCCAATATGTTTTATAAATGGAATATTCGATAAATCGGATGAAGATATTTTATAAAAATCAACCATATCGTTCAAATAATCTGCCGAATCATAATCAAAAGGAGTTGACGTGAAATCCATTCCTTTGGCATGGGTATAATCACACAATTCTCGGTATTCTTTCTCTCCAAAACCATCAAATTTTTGAAATAATTCATATTGTGTTTTAGTTGGTTCTTTTGTAGTATCCCAATATGCAGGTGAATTTTTTGATACAATTGTATTAGCCTTATATGATTGAAATTTAGCACAATCAATTCCAGCTTCAGCAGCTTTATCAATATATAATTTAGCAGCCTCTAAAGGTGTTATATTTAATTCTTTTGCAGTGTCATAGAAATTAACTCCCATTTCTGCTATTAAATAAGGTTTTGTTTTTCTCATAATCTTTTTTTCCTTTCGCAAACTTATTGTACAATAAATCTATTTGTTTTTCTATATATTTCTGTTTTTTCATATACATTCTAAAAAGAATTTCAAGAATAACAAGTAAAATTATAGATAAGATTGTAGTTTTAGAAAATAACATATACAAATCCCCCTGAGTAAATATACTGTGTTTTATCAAAATTAGTCTTCCAATTATGCATATTTCTACAAGTCTATATGAAAAAACGTATTTTACCAACAAACATACTAACACAGCTTCAATCAATCCACGCAATACTGCATGCAGTATTAAACCACTATATTTAAAATAGTAAAATGCAATTTCTATTCCTTGTGCAGAATATCTAGAACCGGTAGAAAGTTTGGCACTAACTTTAGCAGCTGGGGTTGTCAAATTCATTATTTTATAAATTCCATAAGATTTGGTGATTGGCTCTCCTAAAAATGATTCCAATAAAGGATTTATTTCATCCGAAAGCTCATCCAAATGATAAGATGAATTTTCTTCTATCCCAAAAGTTGCCCACCATAATTGCCCTTGTTGAGCCGTTCTTGATAGCAACGAATTTTTCACATTGGACCCTCTGAATAAATAATATGGAACTAAAACAATTAAAAATAAGATACAAATTATAGGTAACATTCTACATATTTTTCTTCGTGCCTTTTTTTCTTGATTACTTGAAATTAATAGATTTTCTTTTTCATTAAACTGTATTTTTTCTTTCATCATGACCACTATTAATGGTGACAAAAGTAATATAATGACATTCAAATAGATTCCAAATTTATTTCCAGTCCAAAATCCATATAATAAGAAAGGAAATAGAGTAAGACAAACTTTTAATAACCATTTAAAATTAATTTTTTCCTTCCCTACAATAATAGGTAAGAGCAAAAACGGAACAAAATAAACATAAATTTTTTGAAATTTTGAGACTATAGCAGGCAAATAATTTTCTTTATAACGAAATCTATCAACTTTTAAAAGAAAACTTGGATTTTTACATACTAACAGAAATAGCCCCAATCCAAATAAAAACATGAATACATAAATTACTATATTTGTTATTTTATTTTTTATGATTTCGTTCTCAGCAAGATAATAATTAAATTTTTTTGAAAAAAAGT
>CAYQKO010000017.1:0-1737 GCA_964418205.1 uncultured Muribaculaceae bacterium | reverse complement strand
CTATAAACAAAACGACGTTTAAAATTAACAAATTCTTATTATTTACCATTTTATTTGATAAATTTTCTCTTTTACTATTTATATTTTTCATAAATCATTAATTAACCCCATAACTCTTTTTCTCCCATTTTTCAAATCATGACTAAGTAATTTATCTTGTTGCTTTTGTCTACTTTCTTTAGAAAGATTCAAATACATGTCCAATGTTCCTTTGATGATTTCATCACTTGGATTAAGTCCGATGTAAGAAAATCCATTTTCATTAGACACAAATCCATGCTTTTCTTCTCTTTCGTTTTGAGCCATCGCAATCGATGGAATTCCAAGCATAGCTAACTCATAGCCAGTTCTTCCTCGAGATGTAATTGCAATATCATTTTTACTCATTACTTCAGGCATATTTGAAATATCATGCAATACTGTTATATGTTTATATTTATTATACCCTAGTAACTTTTCAATATTTTCTTTAGCCCTACCTAAAACTATTGTAAAATGATAGTCTTGATATTCCTTATTGGATATTATTTTTAATAATCTGTCTGTATAATTTTGAGGATCGGCTCCTCCAAATGAAATAAATACATTTTGAACTTTATCTTTCATTTCGATTGGATTATAGAACAGAAATGTTTTGGGACAAATGTAATATTTATCACCAGATTTCACTTGAGATAAATCAGATTTATGATACAGAGCATTAAAAACTAAATCAGCTTGATATATTCCCTCCCCATCATCTTCAAAATTAACAATGTGAGCTTTAGGCAATACACTCCTAAGACCAATCATATAATCTATAGAAGTAGATAAAATATCATTAATAAATAAAGTATATTGTTCTTTTTCACATTTACTGAACAAATCAGATATTCCATCTACAGGAATTAAATTGTGTGTTGTTTTTCCAAATAGTGCGACATCCGTTTGATTGATATCATAATAAATATCTGGTTTACTATAAAATTCATCCGCCAATTCTAAAGCGCGATAAATATGCCCCGTTCCTCTTTTGTTGTTACCATTTACATAAATGGCAACTTTTTTTGCAGACAAGGTTAGCTCCACGTTTTGCAAATCAGAAAAATTATCCACATCTTGAGATTCTTCACTTGGTACTTCAAAGATATCCACTTTCTCACCAATTCTTGTTTTTTCTGTTACAACAGAATATTTTGATATCACAAAAGCTCCTGTTTCTAAATAGTAAGGTGGAAGATATTGCCGGTTTAATCTTTCTTTATAGTTAGGAACCTTTTTACCACCTTCTTCTCTCCAACTTAAATGTGGTGCATTTATGGCTGAAATCAATGTATCTAAAACATTATCTATTGCATATTCTATAGCTCTATCTAATGTTTCCACTTTTAGGGTTGGACTTGTTGGTTGCATAGTGATTATATAATCCCATTTTTCATCTTTTTTTATTGCATCATATACCACTGCATCCAAAGTGACATCATCAGCACATAATGAATCATCCCTCCATTTAATCATAACTCCCATATGCTCTGCAATTAGTCTAACTATATCAGAATCGGTCGTAACAATTATATCCGTAATATACTTGGATTTTTTTGCATTATTGATGGAATAATAAATGAGCGGATGCTCTCCAATAATTCTAATATTTTTATTTGGAATTCCTTTTGAACCTGCTCTTGCGGGTATAACAGCTAATATTTTCATATAAACCTCACATTCCTTTCACTTCGTTCAAGGCACACATAGTAATGA
>CAYQKO010000016.1:0-16141 GCA_964418205.1 uncultured Muribaculaceae bacterium | reverse complement strand
TCATTTTCCTTTTTTTCTTTCAAAAAATCGTTCGACAAAAGATGTCAAAATATTCATATTACTGGTAATTATCAAATAAAGTTTTTGGAATTCTTTCATTACAAATCCTTTTTTTGGAGGTGTTTTATTTTTTTAAATTCTGAATTTCATTTGATAAATCTTTGAAGACTTCATCTGTATAATAATGTCTATCATAAAGAATCCAGCCATCGCTTGCATTTTTCATTTGAGGAATAATTTCATTGGCAAGTGTTTCTGGGGAATGATTCGAATCTTCAAGAGCATTGTCTAAACTGAATTCTTCATTTAAATCGTAAACTTTGGCTTGAATATCAGATTCTATTTTAGTTCATTGAAAAGCAAACTTTGCTTCTTCTGATTCTCTTTGGTTATATTCTTCTATTAAGTTTAGCATTTCTTAACCTGATGTTATATTTTTGATTGTTTCCATTGCTTTTGCTTGTCTTTCTTCCGCAGTTGGATAATCTCTAGTGGTTACTTTTTGTAATGCAAGTTGAAGGATATGAAAGTGAATATGGTTTTACATATAATACAGAATATAATACATATTTGATTGATGTTACTATTACAAATAAACTTGCAGTAAAAGAAGTTGGTAATTTATCTATCACTAAAATTGTGATGGGTGAAAATAATGATACATCTGAAATATTTAGACTTATTGTCAAATTTGATGATGAGAGTCTAAATGGAACTTTTGGAGATGTAATGATTGAAAACGGAGTAACTACTTTTAATATTTCGGCAAATGAAACGGTATCTATAACGAATTTACCATCAGGTATTCGTTATACGATAGAAGAGGAAAAAAATGAATATGAGTTAAAAGTAGTAACTGGCAGTTTAAATGGAATTATTGAAAGTAGTTCGACGAATTTAGTAACATTACAAAATTATAAAGAAACGGAGTCGGTTTCAGATACATCAGATGAAAATGATGGCATTGAAAATCCTGAAACTGGTTCCATGTTTCCATACTATCTTATTATTTTAATTATGGTTCTATGTCCGATTCTATTTATGTCTAATAAATTTAAAAAGATTTTTAAGCTTTAAATCAGGCAATCATTTGTTCTGAATTTCTTATAGTTAAGTTTTGTATTTGTAGTGCTTCATTCTATCCTTGTTTGAGTTGAGTGCTTTTTTAAAGTATTGGAATTGCAATGCTGTTCTCTTTAAAATCACAAAAATTGATATTCATTCATTAATTTGTTATACTATAGATGAAGAACTTTGAGGTGACTTATGAAAGAAAAAAAATCGCAGAATGCCATTGAAGTGAAAAATGTCACAAAATCTTTTAAGATTTATTATGATAAAGCGAGTACTTTAAAGGAACATATGTTATTTTGGAAAAGAAATAAAAGTGAGTTATTCACTGCATTAAAGGATATTAATTTGGAAATTCAAAAAGGAGAAACTGTGGGACTTATAGGAGTAAATGGATCAGGGAAAAGTACTCTTTTAAAATTGATGACAAAGATAATATATCCTACAAAAGGTCAAATTATTACACATGGTAAACTTACGAGTTTATTGGAATTGGGTGCTGGGTTTCATCAGGATTTTACGGGGCGAGAAAATATTTATTTTAATGCGGCTATTTTTGGTTTGACGAAGCATGAAATTGATAAAAGATTGGATACTATTATTGAGTTTTCTGAGTTGGGTGAATTTATTGATAATCCTGTTCGTACTTATTCTTCTGGTATGTATATGCGGCTTGCTTTTTCCATTGCTATTAATGTGGATGCTGAAATTCTTTTGATTGATGAGATATTGGCAGTTGGGGATCAGCATTTTCAAGAAAAGTGTTTTAAAAAGCTAGAAGAGTTAAAAAATAGTGATAAGACGATAGTCATTGTTAGTCATAGTTTGGATCAAATTGAAAAGTTATGTACTAGGGCCATATGGATTAATAATGGTGTTGTAGCGAAAGATGGAGTTCCTTCTAAAGTTATTGCAGAATATTTGAAAGAATGTAGGTGATGAAAGTGACTTTGTTTAAGAACTTGTTTCAATATCGTGAACTTTTGAAAACGAATGTTCATAAGGAAATTAGAGGAAAATATAAGGGATCTTTTCTTGGTGTTTTATGGTCTTTTTTGAATCCATTACTTATGGTTTTGGTATATGCATTAGTCTTTCCTTATATTATGAGAACTAATGTGGATAACTATTTGGTTTATTTGATTACTGGTGTTATTCCTTGGAATTTTTTTACTACTTGTATTACTACTGGTTGTAATTGTGTGTGGATTAATGGGGGAATTATTAAGAAGGTGTATTTTCCAAGAGAAATTTTGCCTATTAGTGTAGTTCTGGCAGGACTTATTAATTTTTTGATTTCTTGTGTTATTATTTTGATTTTTGTTTTCTTTGGAGGTATTGGATTTAGTTTTCAATTACTTTGGTTACCTTTGATTGTTATTATTCAAAGTATGTTAAGTTTGGGATTACTGTTTATTTTGAGCGCGATTAATGTGTATGTTCGTGATATTGAATATTTAGTTGCTTTTTTACTTAATTTGTTATTTTATGCTACGCCGATTTTATATATGGCAGATATGTTTCCAGAGTCTATTCGTTGGGTTTTATATTTAAATCCCATGACACATATTATTGATGCTTATCGAGATATTTTCTATTTTAAAACGATTCCTGAACTTTCCTCTTTACTATTTGTGGCTATTTTTTCCTTTCTTATTTTCGTGATTGGATATATAATATTTAAGAAACTTGAAAGAGGATTTGCTGAGGAGGTATAAATTGTGATGGATTTTAAAAAGATAGTTCACATAAAAAAATCTGATATTATGGGAATACGAAATCCAGCGTTACAAATTACTGGACTTTTATTTGATGATAGTTATCAATTTAAAGTATTGATAGATGATGAAAGCGTTTCCTATGATTTACAGTATTATAATAATTCAAAAGAATTTGTTTTAAGTGTTATTTTAAGTACAAAGAATAAAAGAATTCAAATTTTGATTGGTAAGGATAATAAATATAGTGAAGTGATTACATTAAAAAATTCTTATGTTAGACGTGTTTGGAATCGAATTTATTCTGTTTTATTCAAGATGTTTTGTTCTATACATGTATTCTTTCAAGTCTTAGGTAGAGGGATTCGATATTTTTGGAAAGAGTATCATTTTTTGGTACCGCCTAAATTGTGGAAAAAGTATTTCCATGAGTTTTTTGTGCGTATTCGTGTTCGTGACTTGAATCTATATTATAATCCTTTTCATGTGATTGAATATAATAAATGGTTGGATGCCAATGAAAAAGAAGTAGAACATCAGGAGTTGGAGTATCAACCTAAGATATCTGTACTGATACCTGTTTATAATATAGGTAGAGAATTTCTATCGGAATGCATTGATTCTATTTTAAATCAATCTTATGATAATTTTGAAGTTTGTTTGGTAGATGATTGTTCTACGAATGAAGAAACTAAGGAAACTTTGAAAGAATATGCTAAAAAGGATGAACGTATTAAAGTAAAATATCGTAAACAAAATGGACATATTTCAAGAGCTACAAATGATGCTTTAAAGATGGCTACTGGTGAATTTGTTGCTCTTGTAGATAATGATGACACTTTAGCTAAGGATGCTTTTTATGAAATGGTTTTGGTGTTAAATCAAGATAAAAAAATTGATATGATTTATTCAGATGAAGATAAAATTAGTTTGAATGGAAAAAGATGTGATCCGAATTTTAAATCGGATTTTGCACCAGACTCTTTATTAAGTAGTAACTATATTTGTCATTTGACTTTATTACGTAAGTCGATTGTGGATAAAATTGGAGGCTTCCGTGTTGGTTATGAGGGGGCTCAAGACTATGATTTGTTCTTACGTTTTACAGAAGAAACGGATAAAATTTATCATATTCCGAAAATTCTTTATCATTGGCGAATGGTAGCTGGGTCTACTTCGATGGTTATTGATAATAAAAGTTATGCTTTGGAAAGAGGGAAAAAAGCATTGGAGGATGCTTTACATCGTCGTAAGATAAAGGGAACTGTACATATTTCCGAGGGTGTTCCTTATTATTATATTCAATATGCAGTAGAAAAAAATCCTAAGGTTAGTATTATTATTCCTACTAGAGATTATGCTGATATTACAGAAAAATGTTTAGAATCTATTTATGAAAAGACAACTTATGATAATTATGAGGTTGTTATTGTTAATAATAATAGTGAGAAAGAAGAAACTTTTGAATTATTTGAAAAGTATAAAAAGAAGTATACCAATTTTCAAGTGATTGATGCAAATATGGAATTTAACTATTCTAAAATTAATAATATTGCTGTTCAAAAGACAAAGTCTTCCTATGTGCTCCTTTTGAATAATGATACAGAAGTAATAACGCCTAATTGGTTAGAAATTATGATTGGATATGCCAGTCAAAGCCATATTGGTGCGGTTGGTGCAAAACTTTTATATCCTGATGAAACCGTGCAACACGCTGGTGTAATTCTTGGGTTAGGTGGTGTTGCGGCTCATGCATTTGTTAATGCACCAAGAAATGCGGTTGTGTGGGGAGGAAGACTTTCT
Organism: uncultured Muribaculaceae bacterium; assembly: GCA_964418205.1. Lineage (GTDB taxonomy): Bacteria > Bacillota_I > Bacilli_A > RF39 > UBA660 > Ventrenecus. Next base: position 11,549 of record CAYQKO010000016.1, on the reverse strand, counting down.
GTTCCTTATAATTATGGGGCAGTGACCGCGGCTTGTTTAATGATTGATAGAAAGAAGTATAATGAAGTACATGGGCTTGAGGAGTCTTTAAAGGTAGCATTTAATGATGTTGATTTTAATTTGAAACTTCTACAAAAGGGTTATTATAATGTTTGTGTTCCTCAAGTTGAGTTATATCATTATGAATCGAAATCAAGGGGTTTAGATAATACTTCGGAAAAATATAAGAGATTTGTTACTGAAGTGAATTATGTGACAGAAAAGTGGGAAAAATACTTAAAAAGAGATCCTTTTTATAATCCAAATTATAGTTTGAGAAAAGTTTATATGTTAGATAAGAAAAAAGATTCTTAAGTGATTGGAGGTTTGTATGTTAAAAAAGTTATTGGAACATCAGGAAATAAGATTTTTGCTTGTAGGTTGTTTAAATACAATTGTGGGATATGGGATTTATGCTTTACTCATCTATTTTCATATGAATTATTTGATAGCAAATACCATTTCAACGATTATTGGAGTTATACATAGTTATTTGTGGAATCGTTTTTTTACTTTTAAGAGTAAGGAAAAGGCCTTTATGGAAATTTTGAAATTTGCTAGCGTTTATTTTGTAAGTTATCTTATTGGTAGTTGCACTTTATTTCTGTTTAAAAGTGTTTTAAATGTTAGTCCATATATTGCAGGATTTATTAATTTATTTATTACTACAATAATAAGCTTTTTTGGACATAAATACTTTAGTTTTCGAAAAAATAAAACACCGAAATCTATCAAAGATTATATTCATTGTTTTGTAGTGGTTGGTCTTTTTGCTTTCTACTTTGTTCTTTTGTGTATGTATAAAAACGCTGTTGATTTTACTGATGAAGGAGACGTTATGTTGGCTGCAGTTATGTTAAGTAAAGGTAAATTTATTTATTTAGATTTTGCCTCTCAACATATGCCTTTTACTTATTTTATTATGGCACCTTTTGCATATTTTGGAGTTAGTTCTATCGCGGGCTTCCGTATTTCCATGTATTTTATTTTAATTGTAATATGGATAGCTATGTATTTTCGTTATCGAAAGTATTTTTCGGAGAAGTTTATTCTGCTGTATCCAGTACTTTACATTATGTATATGTCTTTTCCTGATGTATATAGTTCTATGATTTTATCTGAACAGTTCAGTGCCCAGTTTTTAGTGATTTTGTGTTTGGAGATACTAATCTTTTTCAAAAGAAAAAAAATAGATGTTTTGGGTAAAATCATTATTCCAATCATGATGGTTTTGGCAATTGGTTGTAGTTTTGTTTCCATTCTTCCATGTTTTATTATTGTTCTTGCTTTATTTTATCTTGATATTAAGATTTTTCTAAGGAATAAAGATCACTCATTTTTGAGGTATATTTCCCATTTTTGGAAAGAATATAAAATTGTTTTATTTGTAGGGTTTAGTTGTGTTTTTATTTTTCTGCTTTATTTGTATTGTACTCATAGCTTGCAAGAGTGTATAGAACAAGCATTTTTATTAAATATGAATGTGTATTCTAAGTATAATAATTACTCTTCCAATCCATTTATGACTATTCTCAATATTCTTCCGTCTTATTTACGGTATGTGTCTAGTATTTTACAATTTAATTTTAAAAATGTATTGGCTTTTCTTTTGATAATTGGCACTGGTTTTCTTTCTATTTATTATTTTCGAGAAGATAAAGTTTTTGGAATTTTTCTGCTTTTATTTGTATTGTTATGTGGCAATAGAGAATTTGAAGGATTTCATGCCATTCCTTATTATGGGGTTGCTATTCTTGGCTTGCTAACTTTATTTGATGTTATTCCTAAAAAATATTGCAGAATTTTTTCTGTCTTATTGGTTATGATTTTCTTAAAACAATGTGTTTGCTATTTTCCAAGTATTTTTACTGCAAAACCAGAGGACGTTTCTTTTAAAGAGCTTATTCAATCTTTATCTGATACAGAAGATGTTGTATTTATTGATATTAATACATCAAATTATATTCACAGTGGGACAATACCAACCAGTAGATTTTCAGGAATGGTTCCTTGGTTTTCTGAAGTGTATGAAGAGGAATACTTAGAAGATATAAAAAACAAAAATCCAAATTTTGTAACCTATCACCCTTATAGTGAAGTTTGGGGAATCCGTTTTAAAGATTTTTTGCCTAAGGTAAACGAGTACATTTTAAATCATTATGTTTATATTGGATCTTACAATATTTGGCTGCGTAAAGATTACATCGATGTCGCAGAACAGAGAGTTCAGTTTGATTATGCAGAATATAACAATCAGTATCTATCTCAATTCGTCATTCCTTTAGCGAATAATTCTATAGAACAACGGATTATTCCAGATGAAGATATTAGTAAAATTGGTTTTATGTTTGGGACTTATGAAAGAAAGAATTATTCCTTAATTCAAATTCAAATATTATCGGGTACTAATCTTGTATATGAAACAGAATTTTCCTCTAATATTTTAATGGATAATGCTTTCTATTTTATAGACTTATCTCAAAATGTTTTGCAAAGAGAGAAAGAGTATGTTGTTCATATTACTAGTAAGAATACGAATGATAAGGATTATGTTGCTCTTTATGCTGGATTGGATGAGTTTCAAATAGATAAAAATGTTTTAAGTGTAAATGGTTATGTTGTTACAGAAGATTTGATAATGGAGATGTATTATGAAAAATAAAAAAAAGACGATTAGTATTATGGTTCCAACTTATAATGAAGAAGAGAATGTGGAATTCATGTATCAAGCTTTGAAAGATACTTTTCAAAAAGATTTGGTGAATTATAATTATGAAATATTGTTTATTGATAATAAATCCAAAGATAAAACGAGAGAATTGATTCGTAAAATCTGTAAAAAAGACAAGAATGTAAAGGCTATATTTAATGCTCAAAATTTTGGACAGTTTAATAGTCCTTATTATGGATTGATTAGTACAAGTGGAGATTGTACGATTTCCGTCGCAGCCGATTTTCAAGACCCAGTAGAAATGATTCCAAAATTTGTTTCTGCTTGGGAGGATGGCTATAAGATTGTTATAGGGATTAAAACGAAAAGTAAAGAAAGTAAAATTGTATATGCACTTCGTAGTTTATATTATAAATTAATTAAGAAGTTTTCTGATGTGGAGCAAATAGAGCATTTTACTGGATTTGGGCTTTATGATAAAGAATTTATTGAAGTATTACGAAGCTTAGAAGATCCAAATCCTTATTTAAGAGGTATTGTGGCTGAACTTGGTTTTGATAGAAAGGAAATACCATTTGTACAGCCAAAAAGAGAAAGAGGTAAGTCTAGTAATAATTGGTATCGATTATATGATGCGGGAATGCTTGGTATTACTTCTTATACAAAAATTGGTCTTCGTATGGCTACTATTTTGGGATTTTTTCTATCTTTTGTTTGTGTTATTATTGCAATCGTATATTTGATATTAAAACTATGTATGTGGAATTCTTTTCAAGCTGGAATGGCACCTTTACTTATTGGAGTATTTTTACTTGGAGGAATTCAGATTTTCTTTATTGGTTTTTTAGGGGAATATATTTTAAACATGAATCAAAGGCTCATGCATAGGCCACTTGTAGTCGTGGAGGAACGCTTGAATTTTAAGAAGGAGTGATGAAATGCGTTATATTATAACTGGTGTAACTGGTCTTATTGGAAGATCTATTTTAAAAGAACTTCTTTTGAGTGGAAATGAAGTGACTGCTATTGTAAGACCAAATTCTAAGAAAAATGATTTGTTACCTTTGCATGAGAAACTTTGTGCTATTTCATGTGATATGGAAAATATTGATTGTTTAGATTTAGATAATCATGATATTTTTCTTCATTTGGCTTGGCAAGGTACAACAGGGGCTGATCGTAATAATAAGCTTTTACAAGAAAGTAATATTCGAAATTCTTTAAAAGCTTTGCATTTGGCAGAAGAGATTGGTTGTAAAGCATTTTTTTTTGCAGGTTCTCAGGCTGAATATGGAAATATTTTAGAACATGGTTTTCAAGAACAGTTGGAAAGTAATCTTATATATCCAAAGAATGAATATGGTGCATCAAAAGCTTCCTTTGGAAAGATTTTAGAAGATTATAGTAAAAAAAGTTCTATGAAATTGTATCATGGTAGAATTTTCTCTGTATATGGACCAGAAGATCAACCCAATTCTTTGATTCAACTTATGATTCGTAATTTGTCCTCTGGAGAGATGATGGCTTTAGGGCCTTGTGAACACGATTGGAACTTTACTTTTTCTAAAGATATTGCTAATATAATACTAGCTCTTGTTCATTCGGATGCTCCATCTGGGACATATAATTTGGCTAGTCATGATACAAGGCCATTGAAAGATTTTGTGAATATCATTTTAAATAGCAGGGAATGGAAAGGAAATTGTATCATTGGAGCAAGAAGTGGAAATCCGAATAGCGATGTCCCTTTAAGACCGAATGTTTCTAAATTAAATCCATATTGTTCTATTACGGAGACAAGTTTTGAAGAGGGTATAAAAAAGACGATAGAAGAACATATATCTTTAAGTCTTAAGAAAAAGTAGTCTTTGAATGGAGGTTTGCATGAAAGAAAAGATAAGCAAAATCTGCAATAATAAGTATATTCAAGTTTGGATTCTTCTTGGAGCGCTTGTATGTTCTATTCTTTTTGAATTCACTTTTGGAAATTGGAATTATTATTTTCAGGATTTTAAAGGGATAGAGAAAGAAAATACTATTACTTATGAAGCACAAAATGACCAATATATTGTTTCGATTCTAAATATTAATAAATTTGTAAATGAGTTAGAAATCGATATTGAGATAGACTCCACTGAGAATATAGAGTATGTTAGTTATTATAATGTTTCTGGTGGGGAATATATGCCCATTCAACAAGAAACTTTGTTTCTTGATCAAGAAATTCCAAGTGTGATTCGGATTGGAAAAGAAGTGGATTCTATTCAGCTTGTTTTTTCTAATTGTAAGGAAGAGAATATCAAAGTAAATGGTGTTACTTCCATAAATGAGTTTGAAATTAACTATATTGCAATTCTTGTCTTGTTTGTCTTGATTTATTTGATACTCGATTTTATTTGCTATTGTTTTAAAAAAGAAAGACTGTCACTTCATCTTTACTTTCTAAAAATTTCTTTGTTGTTTGGTATTTTATATGCTTTATTAAATCCAATGTATTATGCTTTAGATGAAAAGGAACATATGGTAAGATCTTATAATATTGCAGAAGGGAATTTTATTAAAGTAAAAGGGGATAAAGTTCTGTATTCTATTGGGCTACAAAATATCATTGATAATCCTCAAAATATTTATGTAGCAAGTACGTATCGTGGGTTTACACAGAACTTATCTTATCTTTCCAAGCAAAGTGAACAAGAAGAAGCTTTCGTGAGTCACGATTCTACCGCGGAACCATACCTTTTCTTTGCGTATCTTATTTCAGGTCTCGGTATGTTTGTTGGCCGAATTCTTCATTTTTCTTTTCCTGTACTTTTTTATCTTGGAAGATTTTGTAATGTCATTTTTTATGCTTTGGTTGTAAGTTTAGCCATAAAATTCAGCGGTAAATATGGGAAACTTGTTTTCTTAATTGGTTGTTTACCATACTTTTTCTTTCAAAGTGCTTCTTATTCGGCAGATATGTTAACAAATGCCATGAGTCTTTTGGCTATCTCCCTTGCTTTACATTATCGAAATGGAACTTCCAAAGTAGGTTTTAAAGAAACACTTCTTTTGCTCATTGTTTGTTCTTTATCCTATGCATCCAAAGTTGCTTATTTTCCTATTGTTTTAACGATATTTTTGATTCCAAACAAGCAATTTAAAAGTCGAAAGTTTGCTTACTATAGTAAAGCACTTCTTTGTTTGAGTGGACTTGTTGGATTTGGTATTTGCTATTTTTATGCGAATAAAATTGGTATTGTACAGTGGAGTATCCCAAATGTGGATTCCAGTGCTCAACTAAGATTTATTCTTTCCAATCCTTTGCAATACGTTCATATAATTTACAATACTTTTCAAACGGGTTTTGTATCTATGCTTGTTTCCTCTACTAGTCAATTGGGTTATTGTGGAGATTTAGGGAATATTAATTTATTTCTCATTCTTCTTAGTTTTGTCTTTGTTTGTGCAACAACCTATGATGCTCCAGAACTTTCCCTTTTTTGCAAGTGTATTCTTCTTGTTCTTATTCTATTCTGTATTGGGACTTCTATCACGGCTATTTATATGAGTTTTAATGCGGTTGGAGCGACTTATGTGAATGGATATCAAGGACGTTATTTGGCTCCATTGTTATTTCCAACTTTACTTCTTTTTTGTTCTCCAAGATTTCAATTGGATATGAATAAAAGGGTAGCAAGTGGTATACTTATACTGATGGGATTGTTTTTCAATATTTACTCGATTTTATTGATTTTTAAACAGTTCTTTTATTGAAGGAGGCTAATGAATGAAACAACCAAAAATATTACTTATTATTCCAGCTTATAACGAGGAAGAAAATATATGGAATACTTATCAAACAATTTTAAAGTATAATGAGAAATATCAAACAAGTTATGATGCAATTGTAATTAATGATGGTAGTAAGGATCATACGGAAGCTATTTTATGTGAACATAATATTCCACATATTCGTTTGATAGAAAATTTAGGCATTGGTGGGGCAGTTCAAACTGGGTACAAGTATGCGATGTATCATGATTATGATATTGCAGTGCAATATGACGGGGACGGGCAACATGATGTTTCTTATGTAAAAGATATTGTAGACCCTCTTATCAAGGAAAATGTGGATATGTGTATTGGTTCTAGGTTTCTTGATAAGGATATGGATAATTTTAAATCTTCTTTTGTAAGACGTTTAGGTATATCCATTTTGTCGAAAGTAATTCGCTTGAAAACTGGGTATCAAATTCAGGATACTACATCTGGATTTCGTGCGATGAAAAGAGAAATCTTTGAACTTTTTGCAACGACTTATCCTACAGAGTATCCAGAGCCTATTAGTATTGTAGAGGTCATTAAAAGGGGTTATAGAGTGAAGGAAGTTCCAGTAAAAATGAGGGCACGTGAAGGAGGAAAGTCCTCTATTACACCTCTTAAAAGTACTTATTATATGATGAATGTTCTCTTTTCTATCTTATTTATGAAAGTGGTGAAAAAATGAGCTTGAATTTAAAAATATCTTTAATTGTTTTTTCCTTAGTATGGATAGGTATAATTATTTACAGTATTCGACATAAAAAAATATCGGTTCGTTATTCTTTGTTTTGGATTTTTGCATCTCTTATCATTTTTCTTGTTGGAGTTTTTCCTCAAATCGTAGAGTTTATCAATGAATTATTAGGGTTTGAAGTCATCTCCAATCTTATTGTTGGCTTATTGATTACCATTTTAATGATGATTACCTTTATCTTAACGATTATTGTTACAAAGCAAAAGAATCAAATCAAAGAATTGATTCAAGAAGTATCTATTTTAGAAAGTAGGAAATAATAATGTTAAAATATGTTATGATTGGTCTTTATTTATTATGTACAACTGGCGGGATTACTTTTATGAAGCTTGGAGGAGATAGCCTCCATCTCGGATTACAAGATGGTTTTTCTTTTTCCGTTGGTTGGGTTACATTTCTGGGTCTTCTATGTTATGTGGTTAGTTTTTTGCTATGGCAAAGATTAGTTGTGAAATATGACATATCGCTTTTAGTTCCTATTGTAAATGGAATTGTACAAGTGCTTATTCTTTTGATTGGACACTTTATCTTTCAGGAAAATTTAAGCTCGGTTTCCTTGATTGGGGCAATTGTCGTCGTGGTTGGAATTGTATTGATGGGCTTCGGTAGTCGTATTTGATGTGGGGATGTGAATGGTAGTGAAGAAAAAAATTGGAATTATTGTTCCTTGTTATAATGAAGAAGAATCTTTAAAGTTTTTTTATCCAGAGATGGTGAAAGTAATGGATCAAATGGAGAATGATTTTGAACTTTTATTTATAAATGATGGAAGTAAAGATGGGACATTAAAGGAATTAAGAAAATTAGCGAGAGTAGATGAGCGAGTAAGATATATTTCTTTTTCTCGTAATTTTGGTAAGGAGGCTGCTATTTTGGCAGGACTTCAACATGTTTCTGGGGATTATGTCACAATGCTAGATGCCGATTTGCAAGATCCACCTGAGAAATTAATAGAAATGTATGACATCCTACAAAAAGAAAATTTAGATATTGTTGGATTAAAAACAAATGACCATAAGAATTATGGCTTTGTTCGCAAGTTTTTTACTGCTTGTTACTATAAGATATTAGGTTCTTTTACTACGGTTCCTATGTCTCCAAATGAAAGAGATTATCGTTTAATGACAAGGCAAGTAGTAGATTCTATCTTAGAACTTACAGAGTATAATCGTTATTCAAAGGGATTATTTAATTTTGTTGGGTTTGATACAAAATGGCTTACTTATGACGCGCCTGAAAGAGTGGCTGGAAAAACAAAATGGAGTTTTTGGAAATTATTTTCCTATGGTGTAGATGGGATTGTTGGGTTCTCTACAAGGCCTTTAGTTTTATCGGCAATTGTAGGAGTAATATTTTGTTTTATAGCATTTATTATGATTTTGGTAATTATTTTAAAAACATTGATTTGGGGTGATCCTGTAAGTGGTTGGCCTAGTCTTGCTTGTATTATTATATTTGTAAGTGGAGTTCAATTATTTTTCTTGGGAGTAATTGGAGAATATTTGGCTAAAACATATTTGGAAACGAAGAAAAGACCAGTTTATATCATTAAAGAAACTGAGAAAGATATACAGCATAAAAATTAATTTTCTCTAATTTTTCCCTGTTTTGATATTCCTATAGAAAGTTTTCATTGGGAGTACTTCCTATTAGATTGTAGGGTGGGTTGATTTTTTTATACAAAAGGACCATTTTTTTGTTGACAAACGGATTGCTTTCGGTTAGTATATAAACTACCAATTCACTTGAGAAGGCGAATTGGTGCTAGTATCACACTAGTCAACCCCTTTTTATTCTTTTAGAGAAGTCTTAATGACTTCTCAATTTTTTTGAAAGTCTATTTTGTTGAAATAGATTTTTTTCTATTGTATACTTTAAATTAGGTGATTCTATGGATTTACAACACAATAAAGGAATTGGTAAAAAAAGTATTGAATACTTAAATAATGTTTCTATTTATAGTGTGGAGGAATTAATTACTTATTATCCATATCGTTATCAAATATTATCTCCTACTATCTTAGATGATTCTTTTACCGATGAAATTATAACGATTCATGCCCAAATATTAGATATTCCTAAAGTTATGTACATGAAAAAAAATTTCAATGTTTTGCGCTTTCCATGTGAATCCAATGGTAAAATAATACAAGTATCTATTTTTAATCGAGCTTTTTTAAAACCGCATTTGACTGTTGGAAAAGAAATCACTTTAATTGGAAAATATAATGCAAAATCCTATGCTTTTACAGCAAATGATTTGAAACTTAATAAATTGGAAAGTGAAAAAATTATACCAGTTTATCATATGGTGAAAGGCATAAAGCAAAATACTTTAGAAAGTATTATTTATGAGGCCATAACGAATAATTTTGTTTTGGATGATGGTTTGCCAAGTTATCTAGAAAAGAAATATAAATTATTACCTTTACAGGATGCAATTGAAAAAATTCATTTTCCTAAAAGTAAGCAAGATATTATAGAAGCTAGAAAACGACTTATTTTTGGAGAGTTGTTTGAATTTATGTTTAAAATTTGCTATCTTCAGAATTTAAAAGAATTAAGTCAGGGAATAGCTAAAAATATAGATGATAGAAAAATTGAAAATTTTATTCATAATCTTCCATTTTCGTTAACGAATGATCAAAAAAAAGCAATCGAAGATGGACTTAGTGATTTGAAAGCAGATAAGCGGATGAATCGTTTATTACTTGGAGACGTTGGTTCTGGGAAAACGATTGTCGCGACAACATTGTTGTATGCCAATTTTTTAGCTGGGTTTCAAACGGCCTTTTTAGTACCTACAGAGATATTAGCTACTCAACATTTTTTTGCAATTCGTGACCTACTTAAGGATTCGGATATTGAAATCGATTTATTAGTGGGGAGTATGACGAGAAAAGAAAAAAAGAATATTCTCGATAGAATTCAGAATCATACAATTGATGTTTTGATTGGGACACATGCTATTTTGAATGAAGATTTGTTTTTTGATAGGCTTGGTTTCATTATTACGGATGAACAACATCGTTTTGGAGTGAATCAACGGGATTCTTTGAAAGAGAAAGGAGTTTATCCTGATATGCTCTTTATGAGTGCGACGCCTATTCCTCGTACTTATGCACTTACAATCTATGGAGATATGGATACATCCTTTATTAAAGAAAAACCTAATGGCAGGAAAGATATTGTTACGAAAGTTGTTGCGGAAAAAGATTTACGAGAAGTTCTGTTAAAAGTTTTGGAAGAAATTAAAGATGGACATCAAGTATATGTGGTCGCGCCAATGATTGATGATGTAGGAGAAAGTACTTTAAAAAATGTAAATTTATTGAAAGAAAAGTTTGATTTGGCTTATCACGGTAAAATTCCTATTGGAGTTTTACATGGCAAAATGAAGAAGATGGAAAAAGAAGCTGTTATGAATGATTTTAAAGTAGGACAAACGAAAATACTTATTTCGACAACCGTTGTGGAAGTTGGTGTAGATGTCAAAAATGCTACCGTAATGATTATTTTTAATGCGGAACGGTTTGGACTTGCGACTTTACATCAACTTCGAGGAAGAGTTGGCCGAAATGATCTAGAATGTTATTGTTATTTGATTTGTAATGAAGAAAAAGAACGACTTCATGTGTTAGAAGAAAGTAATGATGGTTTTTATATTAGTGAAAAGGATTTTGAATTTCGAGGAGAGGGAGACTTATTTGGTGTAAAACAAAGTGGTGATATGACATTTAAAATTGCTAACTTAAGGCGTGATTATAATATTTTAATGATTGCTAAGAAGGAAGCAACAGATTTTGTGCAAAAGAAAATGTATAGTAATAGTCAATATCATTTAAAAATTATTGAAAAATTAGATTTTACTAATTGACGAATTTTTAAAAACATACTATACTTTGTATAGTGTAGCTATAAACGCTACACGGATACGCATTCACGATTACTTCTGAGTGTGTATCAACAAACCCCCTGTGAGAGCATTTGCTCTCTTTTTTATATCATTACGAAATTGTCATCATTAAAGTTTAAGTTCATCTTATCAATTCTATCAATTATTTGTGTAGGATTCATTTCTGTGCTAATATATAAGATAGGAGATGGACTTGTCCTAAATCCTAGAAATGTTGTTCCTGTTGCGATAGAGTTAGCAAGTTGAAGTGCTAATAACGACTTGCCAACCTTTGGTCTTGTAACAAGGCAATATAATCCTTTAGATTTCAGTTACTATTTACAACCATGCTTAAAAGATTAAGTATTATCACTTAATTTTTTTAA
>CAYQKO010000015.1:0-17528 GCA_964418205.1 uncultured Muribaculaceae bacterium | reverse complement strand
AATTTTACTTGCTTAAATTTTGATACATAGAAACAATTAAATCAATTGTCTTTTCTATTCCCAATTTTCCCGAATCCAAACATATATCATAATGCGATTTATCACCCCATTTTTGATCTGGATTTACGTATTCATAGTATTTTTTTCTTTGGCGATCTACTCTTTTTAGTTTGTCAAATGCCTCTTTATAAGTTAGATTTTCTAACTTCATTTTTCTTTCGATTTTGAACTCTAAGTCCTTGGAATAAATAAAAATATGTAAAGCATTGCTCTTATCTTTTAAGATGTTATTGGAGTTACGACCTAAAATTACACAAGAATTTAAAGCTAAATCTTTCACGGTTTCATGAATTAGATTTTGATAAAAATCGCCTAGAGAAATTTCATTATAAGCATCCGTTTGTAAAATGTTTAACACACTTAAAATTTGCAATTTTTTCGTTTCATCATATTCTTCTAATTTGGAATAATTTACCTCGTTCTTTTCATATGTTTCTGCTAAGATTTCTTTATCATAGAAAGGAATATTCAGTCTTTTCGCAGCCTCACTTCCAATATATTTTCCACCGCTTCCAAATTCTCTTCCGATTGTAATTACCATATTTTTCATAAATTCCTACCTTTCAAACTGTGAATTATATAGGTCTGCATAGAAACCTTTTTGCTCCATCAATTCTTTGTGATTTCCTGTTTCAATAATGTTTCCATCTTTCATAACTAGAATTAAATCCGCATTTTTAATGGTCGATAGACGATGGGCTATGATAAAGGATGTTCTTCCTTCCGTTAATTTATCCATAGCTTTTTGAACCAGTTCTTCCGTTCTTGTATCTACATTACTTGTAGCTTCATCTAAAATTAAGAATGGTGCATTATCAAGCATTCCTCTTGCGATAGTCAAAAGCTGTCTTTGTCCCGAGGACACACTGTCGTTGTCAGAAATAATCGTTTCATACCCATCCGATAAGGTTTTGATAAAATGATTTAATCCAACTATTTTACAAACTTCTTCTACTTGTTCATCTGTGATATTCTTACGATTATAAATGATATTTTCTTTTAATGTTCCATGAAATAACCAAGTGTCCTGTAAAACCATAGTGAATAAATCATGAACATTTTCCCGTTTTAAATCTTTGATACTAACTCCATCGATTAAAATGTCACCTTCTGTGATTTCATAAAACTTCATTAATAAATTCACCATAGTAGTTTTTCCGGCACCAGTTGGTCCCACAATAGCAATTTTCTCTCCAGCTTTTGCTTTCGCACTAAAGTTGCGAATGGTTGGTTTATCATTTCCATCATATTGAAAGACAACATTTTTAAATTCAATATTTCCCTTAGCATCTTCTCTTGTTAATTTGGTTGTAATCTCTTCTTCGCTAGCCATTTCTTCTTCATCTAAAAATTCAAATACTCTTTCACTTGCTGCAGCGGTAGATTGAAAAGATGTCATTGCTTGAGCTATTTGGGAAAGTGGAGAGGTAAACATACGAACATATGTAATAAAAGCTATGATTACTCCAAAACTTATGGTTCCATTCATAGTTAAAAGAGCTCCCACAATACAAACAGCTACGTATCCAAAGTTACCAATAAATCCCATCATTGGCATCATTAGGCCTGATAAAAATTGACTTTTACGATTGGCATTATATACACGAGTGTTTAATTCATCAAATTTTTCTTTACATTCTTTTTGACCGTTGTAAGCTTTAACCACATTTAATCCAGAATAAACCTCTTCAATATGACCATTTAAATTTCCTAATTCTACTTGTCTTGAAACAAAGTATTTTTGTGATTTTCCAAGAACAGCAAACATAAAAATAAATCCCAAAAAAGTAGACACTATGGCTGTGAAAGCTAAAATCCAATTTGTATAAAACATCATAATTAAAGTACCAATAAATAATGTAACAGCGCTTACAAAGGTAGACAAAGATTGGTTCATAGATTGAGCAATACTATCCACGTCATTTGTAACTCTGGATAAAACATCCCCAAGTTGATGGGCATCAAAATATTTTAATGGAAGGCGATTAATTTTTTTAGAAATATTTCCTCTCAATTGATTTGCAAATTTATTGGAAACATGTGTCATCGTAATAGATTCAATATAGTTAAATAACGCACTTAATAAATACAAGGAGATTAAAAATATTACGATGGATTTGATTTCTTCCATATCCATATAAGGTTCTATGAAAAGTCGTATACTTTCTGGCATCGTACTTATCTTTGCATATAAATCTGTAGATGATTCACTTTCATTCATAGAACTTACTACTTCTAGAAAATCCAGTTGTTCTTTTGAGGAAATGACTGTTTCTTCCATTGTGATATCGTCTAATAAGACATTTTTTAATTCCTCTTTTAACTCTATATTTCCAGAATGTATTCCTTCTAAAAAGGTTAATTTTTCTTCTTGTGTAACATAGATTCCTTTGAATGTACTATCTGTAATAATTAATTCTAAAATATTATTGGAAATATTTGTGTAAAGACTATAGTCTACTTCCTCTTGAGAGGAGAAAGTTTCCAATAATTCTTGAAAATTCTTTTTTTCTTCTACAGATAACTGATTTGAATTTAAAATTTTCGCCATAGTTTCTGCATCTAAATTGATATTCAATAACTCAGGTAAACTCGTTTTTAAATTGGTTTGCACTTTTTCAGAAATCACACTAAGATTATCACTATTTACAATGAGTCCTTTTTGAATTTCATCTGTTAATTCCGATAAATGATTGGGAGCAAAGATAGATAGGATGGAACCTAATGCTGCAAGGAAAAGAGCAAAGTAAATTAATTTATGAAAATTTTTCAATTCTTGAAATAACCGTTTCATAGCAGTTTTGAAATCTTGTGCTTTTTCAGGTTCATTCTTCCTTTTTGGACCATTATGCATCTTCTAATTCCTCCTTAGATAGTTGAGATAAGGCAATCTGTTGATAAACTTCACAATTTTTCATCAGTTCATCATGTGTGCCCATACCAACACATTCTCCATTTTCTAATACTAATATTTTATCTGCATTCATAATTGTACCGATTCTCTGGGCTACAATTAAGCTTGTTGCATCTTTTGTATATTTCTTTAATTCTTTTCTTAGTAAAGCATCCGTTTTATAATCAAGAGCAGAAAATGAGTCATCAAAAATATAAATTTCAGGATTTCTCGCGATGGCTCTTGCTATCGCAAGACGTTGTTTTTGACCACCAGATATATTAGACCCACCTTGTGCAATATGAGTATCATATTGATCATCCATTTTTAAAACAAACTCTTCTCCTTGCGCTATGCGAATGGCTTCTTTTACCTCTTCTTTTGTTGTATTTTCTTTTCCGTTAGATCCAAAAGCAACATTCGTATAAACTGTCCCGTCAAACATCACGGCTTTTTGGGGTACATAACCAATTTTATTTCTCAAAAATTCTTGATTATATTCTTTCACATCTACCCCATCCACGAAAATACTTCCTTCTGAAACATCATAAAATCTTGGGATTAAGTTAATTAACGTACTTTTTCCAGAACCCGTAGAGCCAATAAAAGCAACGGTTTCTCCTTTTTGAGCAGAAAAGGATATATTTTTTAATAAATATTCTTCGGCATCTGGGTATTTAAAGGAAACGTTTTTAAACTCCACCGTTCCTACTTCATCGGTTTTATTTTCTTTCAATTCTCCATCTTGAATCGAAAGTTCTGTGTCTAAGACCTCATTAATACGTTTGGCAGATACTTGAGCTCGAGGCAACATCATAAATATCATGGCTAACATTAAAAAGGACATAATGACTTGCATTGCATAGGTAGAAAACACTACCATATCACCAAATAACGCTAATTTATCCGTTAACAAAGCTTCTTTTATTAAACAAGCTCCCACAAAATAAATTGCCAATGTTAACATATACATGATTAAATACATGACTGGCGATAAAATTGCTAAAGACTTTTGATTGAACATTTGTAATTTTGTAAGTTCATCATTGGCGGTTTTAAATTTTTCTTCTTGATAATTTTCCGCATTAAATGCTCGAACCACTCGAATTCCAGTTAAGTTTTCCCGTGTAACACTGTTTAGTCGATCGGTTAATTTTTGTACAATTTTGAATTTTGGTAGAACAATAAGTATTAAAATGCTAATTACTAGTAGCAGTATAATTAAAGCCACAGCAGTGACAAAACTCCATTCTATACTTTTATTTAAAATTTTTGTAATCGCCCATACGGCAGTAATCGGGGCTTTAATTAGCAATTGAAGCCCCATAGCAATCAACATTTCTATTTGAGTAATATCATTCGTTGTACGCGTGATTAAACTACTTGTTGAAAATTGTTTTACTTGATCCATATCTAAAGCTTCTATTTTTTGAAATAATTTACTACGAGTTTTTTTAGAAAATATTGCAGATAAATTCGCAGTAATAAAGCCAACTAGAATGGAAAGAATTAAACTTCCAAATGTACAAAGTAACATGTAGCCACCATTTAATAAAATGTCCTTCATATCACTTCCTTCCGTTTGAACCAGTATCGTAATTTCTGACATATATTCTGGGCTTTTTAAGTCTAACCATACTTGCCCAAAAATTAAAACAAAGCAAATGAGTATAAAACACCATTCTCGTTTTCCAAATGTTTTTAATAATTTAAACATAATTGATTCCTCTCTCCTTCTTTTCTTTTGAATATTCTAAAACATTCTTTTGCATCTTCTTCAGAACTTGCTGAAAAACTTGTAACTCTTCCGTATTTACCCCCTCTACAATCTTCTGTTCAAATTCTTCGATTTTCTCTTTTCGAATCAAAACCATTTTTCTCGCCATTGGATTTAATACGATTTTTTTTATTCGCTTATCATTTTCGTCCATAACTCGATAAATCAAATGATTCTTTTCCATTGTTTGAAGAACTCCAGAGACAGTAGCTCTACGTAAATTTAAAATGCTTTCTAAGTCTCTTTGAAATATTTCTTCCGTTTGCTGTCTTAAAAGATAATCTAAAATTTGTATTTGTGTTGATGTTAACGCTTCTTTAAAATCCACAGTTTTAGAAGCAACCATATTACGATTTATTAATTTTTCTAATGTCTTAATTTCGTATAGTATTTTTAACTCACTCATAACTACCACCCATTTGTAAGTTTCCTTACAAATATATCATATGCCTTTTGTTTAAAATTGTCAACCACCTTACAATTTATTGATTCGATGCTTCAAGAACTGTTGCAGATGAAACATCAAATTCCATAATTTTATTTTCGAATCCATATTTTTGTAAATATTCTTTTGCTTTTATGAATGACATAATTTCCCTCCTAATTTGCTTGTTTCCATAGCATTTTATTATCTTTAAATTCGTAACATAATTTATTTTCATCAGATAAATAGGATAAGTAGGATCTTATTGTACTCCCTACAAGAACATACTGATTCCCATTCATTGTTAAGTTATATTCATCAAAGATATATTTTAATATTTCTTCAAAGGTCTTTTCTTTTTCACAAGTATTATATATCTTATTCATAATCTCGTTTATCTTGTTTCTATTAAGTTCTATTAAATTTGAAATATTATTCGTTGCCTCACAATGAGATGGAATGTATAAAGTCCCATTTAATGTATTCAAATCATCTAAAGTTTGTAAAAACTCCCTTACATCATATATGAAAAATAAATGATACTTTGTTATTGTTTCTTCACTAAATAAAGAATCTGCTAAAAAATAAACATTATCACTTGTTTTGATTCCAATCATATCAAAAAAATGTCCTTTTAAAGGAAAGGTTTCCAATCCTTCTGGAAGATGATTGTCTATGGATGTAACAATGGATTCTTTTGCTAACAAAAACTTATTTCGAATCTCTTTCAATGGGTAGCCTCCATACAAAAAGGATGGCTCGAATATAGGAAATTCTGTAAAAGATTTTTCCATATCCGAAGCATATATAGTACAATTCGTTCGATCTTGAATGACTTTATTTCCTCCAATATGATCTGCATTGGAATGTGTTGTTATAATTCCTTTCACTTTCCAGCCTTGTTCCTCCATAATCTTAAGTATTTTCTTTCCAGCGTCTTTATCATTTCCAGTATCAATTAAATAGACATTCGAATCATCTATTTTATAAATACCAATGTTGGTTGCATTTTTAATATAATAAGTCCTTTCTCCAACTTTCACTAATTCCATAAATCAATTCCTCCTTGATATTCAGTGTTTTATGTCCTTTAAGAATTCACCAGTCTAAAGCAATTTGGTAACGAATCTTTATCTTTTCAATTTTTTTCATGTTTCTTCCGAAAATGTCCTTTTATATGGAATAAATTGATTATAACGCTATATTGCATTGGAAACAATATTTTATTTGAAAAAGAAAAAGCCTAGTCTTCAAAAGTTTCCTTGGGGGCATCTCAATTCATTATAGCCAAACTATAAACCACCAAGCACATTCCGTTATTCGAAAGATTTCATCTATTCGCTTGTTTTAATTTTATCATTTTATGAATAGTCTCTTTTCGGCAAAGTTAAGTATTTCTTTTTTTAGTTTATGCAAGTTCCCTTGACATATTCAAAATAGCATATTTTTTAATCTTTGTCATAAATCCCTTACCATTTGATACAAGTCATGAACAACATATATGTTCCAAAAATTTAAAACAAGACCAGAACAAATTTATATCAGCAAAAAAGCCTTAAATAAAGGCCTAAAATTCATATGGTGCTCTTGGTGGGACTCGGACCCACACGATATTGCTATCACTGGATTTTGAGTCCAGCGCGTCTACCAATTCCGCCACAAGAGCAAGTACAAGAAGAGTATAACAAATAATTTATACTTTTTCCAGTAAAATATCGTCCTTTTCTTTATAAATTGATGTAAATAATTCTGTTTCAGATTTTGGCTCGTCATTACTTTCTATTTTAGGTAAATCTTCTAAAGTAGCTAAACCAAAATAATCTAAAAACTCATGGGTTGTTTTATAAAGATTTGGTCGCCCAGGCATAGTACTTTTACCAGCTTCTTTCACGAGTCCCTTGGCAACTAGCTTTCTTAATGTATAATCAGAAGATAGCCCTCTCATTTCATCGATTTCTACTCTTGTAATCGGTTCATTATAAGCTATAATTGCTAAAACTTCTAAAGCTTGAGGACTTAGTTCACGATTCTCTGGAACTGTACATAATTTTTGATAATATACTTTATGTTCTTCTTTGGTTGTTAGCTTAAACGCATTACCTAAAAAACGGATTCTTAAACCACGATTGCTTTCTTCATACATATTTTTTAATTTCATAAGTAAAGCTTTGGCTTCTTCTAAATCAATTTCTAAAATATCACAAATAGAGTCTAAAGTAATTCCTTCATCTCCTTGAACAAATAAAAGCCCTTCTAAAACGCCTGTTAAATCCATTTATATCATCTCCACTTCTATTTGATTTTCCATTTTTTCTTGAAATAAACGTATTTCTTTTGCTTTTGTCATTTCTAATATAGCTAGAAAGGTTGCAATGATATAGTCTTTTGACGGAATTTCAAATAAATCTTCAAAGTAACAATGTTTTCTTATTTGTAAAATAGTACGTACTTTCTCTACTTGCCCTTGTACACTAATTTCTTTTTTGGTAATTTTCGTTTCTATAGGTTCTTTATAATGTAATCGAATGCGAACATTCTCTAAGGCTTTTACAAGATCTTCAACGGTTAGTCCTGTATTTTCTAGTTCAGGCATTACGAAATATTCTTTTAAGTTTTCAGGAATTTTGGTATAAATGAAGCTTCTTTTTTCTTCAAGTTCTTGTAGTTCTTTCGTAATATTTTTGTATTTTTCATATTCTATAATCTTTTGTTTCAAATCCTCTTCACTGGTAATATTAAATTCATCTTCACTTTCAGGTTCTTCTAATGTCTTTCCAATCAACATTTTACTTTTTAAATGAATTAAACTAGAGGCCATCCATAAAAATTCACTTCCAATGTCAATATTTAAAACTTGTAAAGTGCTAATGTAATTTAAATAATTTTCAATAATTTCACTCATATTGATTTCATAGATATCAAGTTTTGTTTCTTTTACTAAATGCAAGAGTAAATCCATCGGACCATCAAAGTTTTCGATATGTATTTTGTAATCCATAGCAATGCACCCTATTCCATTATACAAAAAAAATTACAAAAAGACAAAGCCTTAATTACATGAGTAACCAGATGTCCCAAGTTCAAATGCAATTACTTTTGCTTCTGTATTTGCGGGGTAATAATAAGATTCGGTAAAATTATTTGTATAAGTGAAGCTTGGTATCGAAGCTAGATCAATAACAGCATAAAATGTAAAACCTGTTGCAATTGGGCTAAGTTCAGCGGTTACACCAGCGAATGTATTATAAGATGCTGTTAAAGTGGAATAGGTTGTTAAAACGGATTCATAATCGTTATTGCTAGAAGAATATGTATACTCAGTTTCGATGGATTTTAATAAATAAGAACTTTCACTTTCAAATAAATAAGTAATGGTGCGTTCTTCTTTTTGACAAGTTAGAACTGGTACTTTTTCTTTATTTAAAGATAGGGTCACTTGTGGATAATCTTGTTCTTCTTTTTGGATAAATGATAGTTTTGTAGGAGTTCCATTTTGATAAGCTTCCTTAATATCATAAGAAAAACTACGGCTGTTAACAATGGCAACGTTATCAAATTTTATTCGTTGTAGTAAAGTAGCATCATCATCATATAACTCAATGTAATAATCGTTTTGTGTAAAATAAGTAGAGGAACCATTTATATTTGTAATTAAAAAATTTAAAGTTTGGTTTTTTAGTGTAAGTTCTGTAATTTGAAATCCCTCTTCACTAATGATTACATCATTTGAAATCTCATAATACTTTTCTTCTTCTGGTTCTGTAGTCACTGGTGTTTGAGTGGTAGGATTATCCTTACTTGGATTACTTGAAGTTGGGGTATTATTATTTGAATTTGTAAAGTATTCTGTTACATATGGCAATGCTACAATACATACTACAAATAAAACAACCCATATAATTGCTACCAATGGGCCATTTTCTTTCGTTTCTAAAGAGCCTAAGGTAGTTGGAATTAATTCTGTTTTGTCAATTACGATTGGTTCGTTTTTCTTTTTTTTCGCCATAGTCATCACCCTTTGATGTAATCATTATAACAAATATTTCACATGAAAAAAAGAAGAAATTTTCCTTCTTCTTAACTCTTTGGTTTAAATAGGAATGACAAAACAAAAGCAAAGATTACTGCACTCGATATAGCTGCTGAACTTTTTACTAATAGACCACTGAATAAACCTAATATGCCCATCTCTTGATATCCTTCTATCACGCTTAAATAAAGCATATTCCCAAAATTTGAAATTTGAACGGTGGCTCCTGCTCCACCCCATTCTATTAATTTTGGATAAATTCCTAAAAAGGATAAGAAAGCCCCTGCTACTGTGAATATTGAAGTGATATGTCCTGGAGTTAGTTTCGAATTATCTAATAGAATCTCCGCGATAAGGCAAAAGATGCCAGATAGGAAAAAAGCTCGAAAGAAAATCATTGTTCCACCTCCAAACTAATCACGTGTGCAATGGCTGGGATTGTTAATTTTTGGTTTACTAGAAAAGGATTATGCAAGGAACCTGTACCTACTAGTAATATTTTCTTGTATTTCTTTTGTTTTAATATTTTGTTAAATAAGTATAGAGGCAAGGCTACTGGTCCACTTGCACCTGCAAATGTCTGTTCTTGGCTTTTTAAGTAAAGTTCGCATCCAGCGTCTATATGGCGAGTTAATTTCATACCATAACTTCTTTTTAAGTATTCTTTTAAAATCTTTGAACCAATACAACCTAAATCACCCGTTAATATCAAATCATAATAATCCATACTACGATTGAATTGTTCTAAATGACTTACGATTGCTTTAGCCGCGGCGGGAGCCATTACTGCCCCCATATGAGATGCATCTTTTTGACCTAAATCCACAACAGTTCCTAAGGTATAGCTTTCTAATTTATAAGGCGTTTTTTCTTTGGTTAGTAAAACCGCGACACTACCAGTTGCTGTAAAAGTTGTGGTACTAGGTTTGGGAGCACCATATTCAATTGGAAAGCGAAATTGTTTTTCCGCAGCTAAATTGTGTGATGAGGTAACACAAACCGCATAAGCTTTACGACGATTTTCGATGAATTCACTACTCAAAATCAATCCTTCTACAAAGGTAGCACAGGCAGAGTAAACGCCTAAAAAAGGAATATTGTAGTTGCTAGCTGCATAGCAAGATACACTGATTTGATTAGATAAATCGCCACCTACCAAAAGATCAATCTCACTATGAAGTAAATGATTTCGACGTAAAAGATTATCTATTACTGTTCTTTGCATTTTTATTTCTGCTTGTTCAAATGTTTTCGAATGGTAATAATAATCATCCATTACGAGATCATAATCTTTGATACTTCCTTCTTTTTCCACTGGCCCTGCTATGCTAAATGCATCTTTCATGTACACATTCGAAAGTTTCTTACTAGCCATAGAAAATCACCCCTAAAACGCCAAGGAAAAAACCACTTACCATTCCATATAAAATAACACTTCCAGCTAATTTAAAAAAATTAGAACCTAAGCCTGTGATTAAACCATCCCGACGGTAATCTAGTGCAGATGATGTTACAGAATGAGCAAAACCTGTTGTTGGCAAAAAAAGACCTGCTTTACATTTACTGACCCAGTTGTCAAAAAAGCCCATAGCCGTAAATAAGCTTGCTACAAATATCATAGTAATACATAACCAAACATAGGATTCTTTTACTCCTACACCAAAGCTAGTTTGTAAGATGGTAACAAAAACTTGACCGAAAAAACCAACGAGCCCACCTACGAAAAAGGAAACGATCGCATTTTTTAATTTTTTTTCTTTTGGTGTAAATTCGTCTACTAATTTTTGATATTCTTCTTTATTCATATATATCCTCCAAGACTATTATGAAACAAAAAAATTCTCTTATACCAAAAAAAGAAACAGTGAAAAAAGAAAACAATTGTTTGACAAGATAACAAATGTATGCTATCCTTATGATGGGAGTTGAAGGAGAAATGAAAGCGAATGAAAAATTAACAAAAAAACAAGAAATGGTTTTAGATAGTATTAAAAAATTCCAAGCAAAACACGGATTTCCGCCTTCTGTTCGTGAAATCTGTGCGGATTTAGGACTATCTAGTCCTGCTACTGTTCAAGCACATTTAAATCATTTAAAGGATGCTGGAGTCATTAAAAATTCAAGCAATAAATTCCGAACCATTGAACTATTAGTTGAAAATGAATATTTAGAACAAGAGGAAAATACGATTAAAGTTCCTTTATTAGGGAAGATTACTGCTGGAAATCCTATTGAAGCAATTGAAAGACCAAATGAGTATTTTGATTTACCAGCGGCATTGGTGCCAGTTAATACTACGGTCTTTACTTTAGAAGTGAGTGGGGAATCCATGATTAATAAAGGGATTTATGATGGAGATTATGTAATTGTCGAGAAACAAAACACAGCACGTAATGGAGATATTGTCGTGGCTATGACGGATGAAAATGAAGTTACTTTAAAAACGTTTTATAAAGAAGATGGATATTTTCGTTTACAGCCCGAAAATGATACTATGGAACCGTTTATTTTTCAAAATATAACAATTTTAGGGAAAGCCATTGGATTATTTCGAAAATTTTAAAAAGACCTCGCGGTCTTTTTTTTATAAGTTCCATTCCCAATTTTGAATTTCATCCATGTCTACTCCATATTCTTTGATATAGACTTGATGTTTTTTAAGCTGTTCTTCACAATATTTCTTTAATTCGGAAGTATCAAACTGTTTTAAGTATTCTAACGCTAGTAAAACTAAATGATAACGATCCATTTTATTTTGAACACGCATATCAAATGGCGTAGTTATTGTTCCTTCTTCGATATAACCTCGAACATGTAAGTTTTGGTTTACTCTTTTATAAGTTAATTCATGAATCACATTAGGATAACCATGGAAAGCAAAGATAATTGGCTTTGTTTTGGTAAAAATAGCATCGTAATCTTTATCACTTAATCCATGAGGATGAGCATCATGACTTTCTAATTTCATTAAATCAACAACATTAACTACTCTCACCTTGAGATTAGGAAGCCAATTCCTTAATATGCTAGTAGCAGCCATTGTTTCTAAGGTTGGTGTGTCTCCAGCACAAGCCATGATGATATCCGGATTATTGTCTAAGTCATTACTAGCAAAGCCCCATATTCCTAAACCTTTTTCACAATGACGAATCGCTTGGTTCATGTTAAGCCACTGAGGACGAGGATGCTTGCTAGCTACGATTAGGTTTATATAGTTTTTGGTTTGTAAACAATGGTCTACAACGGTCATAAGGGTATTGCTATCACAAGGTAAGTATATTCTAGTGATACTTGATTTTTTGGTCAAAAGATGGTTAATCATACCAGGATCTTGATGTGTATAACCGTTATGATCTTGCTGCCAACAATGGCTTGTTACAAGTAAATTTAATGAGGAGATTGGTTCACGCCAATTAAGTTCATTGGATACTTTCAACCATTTTGCGTGTTGACTCACCATGGAATCTACAATTCGGATAAAGGATTCGTAACTATGAAAGATGCCATGCCGTCCTGTTAATAAATATCCTTCTAGCATTCCTTCACACATATGTTCGGAAAGCATCGAATCAATCACTCTTCCATCATTGTTTAGGAATTCATCATTTTTTAGTTTACGACCATCAAATTGACGATTGGTAACTTCAAATACGGCATTTAAGCGATTGGATAAAGCTTCATCTGGGCCAAAAATACGGAAATTACGTGCATCTTCATTCATGGAAATTACATCTTTTATATAAGTTCCTAATACTCTCATGTCTTCTTTTATGGTTTGACCTGGATAGGATATTTTTACTCCATAGTTTTTTAGAAGAGGAAGATTTAAGTCTTTTCTTAAAGCACCTCCGTTTGCATTTAAATTTTTTCCCATTTTTAATGAATCCGATGGGATTTCTAGATATTCTGGTTTTAATTTTCCTGTTTCATCAAATAATTCTTCAGGATGATAACTGCGTAGCCAATGTTCTAAAGCTTTTAGGCTTTCTGGATGATCTTGGGTTACCTCTATTGGAACTTGATGAGCTCTGAAAGTACCTTCTATTTCTTTCCCATCTATTTCTTTTGGCCCTGTCCAACCTTTAGGTGTTTTTAATATAATCATTGGCCAGATTGGTCTAGAGGTAACATCTTTTTCACGAGCTTGTGTTTGAATTTCTTTGATTCTTTCAATGACTGTGTCCATTGTGGAAGCAAATTCTTCGTGCAGTTTTAAGGGCTCACTTCCTTCTACTAGATATGGTACCCAGCCACAGCCTTTAAAAAAGTCTTTTAATTCTTCATCACTAATTCTAGCAAATATAGTAGGATTGGCAATTTTATAGCCATTTAAATGCAAAATTGGTAAGACAACCCCGTCTGTTTTGGCATTTAATAATTTATTTCCATGCCAACTGGTAGCAAGTGGCCCAGTTTCAGCTTCCCCATCTCCTACTACAACCGTAGCAATTAAAGAAGGATTATCTAATACAGCTCCAAATGCATGTGCCAAACTATAGCCTAATTCACCACCCTCATTGATACTACCTGGGACTTCTGGAGCTACGTGACTAGATGTACCACCAGGAAAACTAAAATGTTTCATGAATTTTTTAAGTCCTTCTTCATCTTGAGTATATTCAGGATATACTTCCGTATAAGTTCCCTCTAAGTACACATTGCTCATGGTTGCTTGTCCAGCATGACCAGGTCCACAAACCCACATCATATTCAAATTGTATTTTTCAATGACACGATTACAATGAGCATAAATAAAATTTTGCCCAGGTGCACTACCCCAATGTCCTACTAATTTTGACTTTATATCACTAAATTGTAAGGGACGTTTTAATAATGGATTGTCGCATAAATACAATGCTGCAGCAGAGATATAGTTAGCTGCTCGAAAATAACCATCGATTCTTTTTAATTCTTCTTTGTTTAAAGTTACTTGCTTCATGATTAACCCTCTCTATTCTAAAAATAGTATACACTAAATAGTGCAAAAACACAAAGAAAAAATGCCAGTTAATAGCACTTTCATAATCTTTTTTACTTTTCAAGAGATTCTTTTAACAAATCTCGAATTTCTTCTAATAATTCCATTTCCGTAACTTGTTTTGCTTCTTCTTTCTTTTCTTCCACAATTTCTTTTTTCTTTTCAAAATGTGTCAATTTGTTTATGGCTTTGACAATTAGAAAAATACAAAAAGCAACGATTAAGAAATCAATTACACTTTGAATAAACATACCATATTGAATATTGGCATCCTGAATGGTAATAGAAAGCGAACTAAAATCTATTCCTCCCAAAACAATACCTAACAATGGGGTCAAAATGTTGTTCACCAATGATGTAACAATACTGGAAAATGCTCCACCAACAATGACACCTACTGCTAAATCTAAAACATTTCCTCTTTTAATAAACTCTTTAAATTCTTTTATCATATTCTCACTCCTTTTCATTTTTATATCATAAAAATGCTTACAAAACAACAAAAACTAATAAACTACTATTTAAAATTTATGTGCTTTTTATGACTCGCTTTTTTTCGAATAATATAGATAATAAGAATTAAAAAAGAAAAAAGGACAACTATCACTGTAAGAAGATTTGAGGAAGTCTCTATTTCTTTGATACCGACATGAATAATTTGAGCTTCACTTTCAAAGATTATTTTCTCTTCTAAAATAGTTCTAGATACTTCTACGTCGTTTTTGTCTACAATAATTTTATATTTTCTTTCTTTTAAACCATTTTCCCTTCTCTTTCAATGTACTCTTCCCCTATTAAAAGATTATCATCCTCTATTTCTTGGACTGAAAAGGGAATTTCCTCCTCCAAAGTAATTTCTTTTTGATAGAGACATGAATTATCTTCAGTATTTGCATCCTTATTATAATTAATAGCATTCTTATCCATACAACCTTTTATAGTATAAGTACAACTACCATTATCAACGGTCGCTTCACTGTCATAATTATTTGCTTTAGAATCCATACAGCCATAAACAGGCATCGGAGTACATGTACAAGTAGGGCTTAATGATCCATCAGAACAAATTTGACGACCACTTTTGGAACACCCAGCAACTCCTCCATGATGAGAACAGCATCCTTGCTTTGCAGTGGCTGCAAGAGGAATAAATAAAAATAAAATCAATATTATTATCACTTTTTTCATAAAAACTCCTATACACTTTTAAAGATATTTAACCAAAATTTCTTAGGTTAGCCAATATTATTCTTAATTTTGTTAATTTTTTCTTTGCATTGAAGTTCCTGCTTTTGTTTTATACTTTTCAATCGACCAACTAATAAAGAGAAAATATATATAACAAGTATAAATACTGCTAAGAATACATTTTTTATTCAAGTTACATAAATAGACAAAATTCGATACACGGCATGTGTATAATACATTCTTATGAAAGCAGAAATTATTAAAAATATTAAGAAATTAGATATTGAATTTTATAAGATTCAATGTAAAAATTGGATTCCTAGTGTTGGAACGGGATACAGTGGAGCCGGTAAAACATTAGAAAATTTATTAGGTAAAGCAGACGATAATCTTATTTTGCCAGATTATCTAGGTATCGAATTAAAAACAAAACAAGATGGAAGCGAACCCTTTATTGGCTTATTTTCTATGGCATTAGATAATAAACCACTTCAAACAAAAAGATTATTAAATATTGCCGGATGGCCAAGCAAAAATAATCCTAAATGCAAAGTATTCTATGCTACTATTAATGAAAAAGATAGAACCTATATTGGCGAAAAACATTCGTTTCAATTGAAAACAGACTATACTGCAAAAGTAGTTAAATTATGCATTTATGATCACTTTCATATGGAAATGATTAATGATTTGTCCTGGTCTTTTGAACAATTAAAATGTAGACTTGAAAAAAAATTATCTTATCTCGCCCTAATTAATGTAAAAAGATGGTTTAGCAAAGAACAAAATCAAGTATACTATAAATATTACAAAATAACTTATTATAAACTTATAAGCTTTGAAAGATTTCTAAACTTAATTGTCAATGGAACAATTCGTGTAAATATTAAAATTTCTTATTATAAATCAGGTTCTAGAATAGGTGAAATACACGATAAAGGATCGACATTTGAAATAAGCGAAGAAGATCTTGAAAAATTGTTTCAAAAAATCGAATTATAATGTACCCTAGGCTTAATTAAACAATTTGGTAGTGCACATGGGGTTGCAGAAAAAAACTCTTGAGAAACAAGAGTTTTAAAATCTAACTGGTCGAGAAGACAGGACTTGAACCTGCAACCCCATGGTCCCAAACCATGTGCACTACCAAATTGTGCTACTTCTCGATTACTACTTATAGTATATCACGAATCGATAGAAAGTGATACTTTTTTAAATGGTGTACCCAGAGGGAGTCGAACCCCCAACCTTTAGATCCGTAGTCTAATGCTCTATCCAATTGAGCTATGGGTACATTTTTTTCTTGCATATTGATTATATATCATCAAAATATAAAATGCAAGAAATTGTTCAAAATTCTAATTCTACTTTTCCTCATCTTTTTGAACATGTAGAACGTCTTCATTTTTGTAATATCCACAATTTGTACAAGCACGATGTGGTCTTAAAGCTTCGCCACATTTAGGACAAACTGTAATTGCTCCAACTTCTTTTTTTAAATGAGTACGACGCATTCTTTTTTTTGTCTTACTAGTTCTTCTAAAAGGAACCGCAAATAATTGAAGGTTTAGTTTCATAGTTTCACTCCTTTTCCTTATCCAATAACTCCAGTAGAGGAGCTAGTCTTGGATCAATTTTTTCTCCACTCATATCCCCACTCACTTTATAACCTTCGCCTTCTAAATTTAATTCCTCAGACTCAGTATAGCTAATTGGGATTTCCAGAACAATATTTTCCCATAAAATCGTTAGAATATCAAGTGTATTTTGTGAATTTTCTAAAAATCTACCACAGATTTCACTTGTTTCATTTAATATTTCTGTGAATTTTATTTCAAAAGGATAATTTATTGGTTTTAGTGTACGAGCGTCCTTTAACACTAAGTTCCCTATACATTTTAAATCAAGAATGAAATCTTGATTACTGTCCCTCTTAATTTCAAAAGTTAAATCCACCTTAGGAATTTCTTCCACACTCGTATTTTGAAATAATTCCTTTGGAATTAGAACTTCATTATGAAATGTCATTTCTCGAATTGGTACTTTTTCTAGATTCACTTTTTCATCAACTCTTTCTGAAATATTGTAACACAATAAAGCTTATTTTAACAAGAAAAGAATTTTTTTGAGTTTCGGCTTTTTACTAAAAATTTTATGTTAAAAATCAAATCACAATAT
>CAYQKO010000014.1:0-17896 GCA_964418205.1 uncultured Muribaculaceae bacterium | reverse complement strand
GAAAGTGGAAATTGGAATGAAATAGAAAAAATAGTAGTTGATTATTTTAATAAATGACTACTATTTACCCCGAAAAAAAATTTACACCCTTTGTGATGGGTGTAAATTTCTGATTGTAAAACTTGAAATGAAGAGGATATCTATGCTAAAATTTGTTTAGTAAAATTAGAAAGGATGACAGGGTTGAAACAGAGATTACAAAATATGGATGTTCGAAATAAAAGAATTGTTTTACGGGTAGATTATAATGTTCCTATGGAAAATGGCAAAATTTTAGATGATTCTAAAATAAAGGCTTCTTTGAAAACGATAGAGTATTTATTAGAGCAAAATTGTTCTATTGTTGTTTTAAGCCATTTGGGAAAGATTCATAACGAGTATGATATGCGTGTGAATACGTTATCGAATGTTGCGGTTCATTTACAAGGTTTGTTAAATCATGAAGTGTATTTTTCTAAGGAAAATTTTGGTTTGGGGGTTTTAGAAAGGGTTTCTAAGTTAGAACCAGAGGAGATATTACTTCTTGAAAATACTCGTTTTTTAGATTTTCCTAATAAATTAGAAAGTAAATGTAATCCTCAACTTGCAGAGTTTTGGGCTAGTTTGGGAGATGTGTTTGTGAATGATGCTTTTGCAACACTTCATCGTAAACATGCTTCGACAAGTGGAATTGCTTTATATATACCAAGTTGTATTGGTTTTTTGGTTCAAGAAGAATTGGATGCTTTAGATCAATATGTTATGGATCCTGAAGAACCTTTTACTATTATTATGGGAGGAGCTAAGATTGATGATAAAATGAGTTTGATTGAGGCTTTATTGCCAAAGTGTTCCCATATTTTGTGTGGAGGTGGAATTGCGAATACTTGTTTAAAGGCACTTGGTTTTTCCATTGGGGATTCTCTTGCTTCTATGGATTCCCAAGTTATTTCTAAGGTACAAAATTTATTATTAAATAATAAAGAGAAATTTGTTTTGCCTTTGGATGCTATTGTTGGTAGTACTTATGATAAGGAATATGTGAAGTATAAACGCATTGATAAAATTTTGGACAATGAAGTAATATGTGATATAGGAGTGAAAACGATTGAAAAATATGCAAGTATGATTCGTTCTAGTAAAACCGTTTTTATCAATGGAACTGTTGGTCTTTATGAGAATGTGAAATTTGCTAATGGAACAAAGGAAATTTTAAATGCTTTAGCATGTAGTAATAGTATTGTTGTAGTTGGAGGAGGCGATGCTTCTTCTAGTGTTCATAATTTAGGATATGATGGGAAGTTTACTTATATTTCTAGTGGTGGTGGAGCAACTTTAGATTATATTGCTACGGGTCATTTAATTGCATTGGATTCTATTATGGAAGAGGTTGAAACTTTAGATCTTCCTTAAACTTATATGATGTCAAAAAAATGTAATAAATTATTTTCTTTTCGACAACATTTGACAATGATTGACATATTTTGACAATATATTTTCTTTTCATTCGACGAAATCTTTGATACGATTAATGTGCGTGATGTTGTAGAAGTACTAAACGAAGGAGAAAAGAAAATGAAAAAAATTAACGCATTAGTAGTAGATGATAGTAAAGAATTTACGAACAGTGTAGTGGAGTATTTTCAAAACAACATTCAAATCAATATTGCCAAGGTAATTGATAATGGGAATGATGTGATTTTTTATTTGAAAAATTATGGAGACAGTATTGATGTAATCTTGATGGATTTAATTCTTCCTGGAAAAGATGGATTAGCAATTTTAGAAGAATTGGATGCTTTAAATATTAAAAAACATGTAATTGTATTATCTAGTTATGGGAAAGATTATACAATTCGAATGGCTAAAAAGTATTCTGTGGATTATTTTATGTTAAAACCTTGTGATTTAAAATCTCTTGAATCAAGAATCAATGAGGTCATGGTTGATGTGAAAAATGAGTTATATGAGGATAAACAAGTAAATCATGAAATTCAACTTAAAGTTTCGGAGATGCTTCATGATTTAGGGATTCCTTCTCAAATTAAAGGTTATCAATATTTAAGAGAGGGCATTTTAATGCTTTATGAGTCTGCTGGACTGATTGGTGGGATAACAAAAGAGGTGTATCCTGAAATAGCTAGTCGTTATAATACAACTGCATCTAGAGTGGAAAGAGCGATTCGTCATGCAATTGAAGTGAGTTGGAATCGTGCGGATTATGAAATGATGAATCGTATTTTTGGACATAGTATTGATTATGATAGAGCGAAACCAACAAATTCGGAATTTATGGTTACTTTATCGGATAGTTTGAGGTTGGAGAATCATCATTTAAAATCTTATATATAGGAAAAAACCTAGAAGGTTGATACTTTCTAGGTTTTATTCTGTAGGTTCTTCTTCCTCTTCTTCCTTGTTGTTTGAGGTATTATCTGTAGGTTCTTCTTCCTCTTCTTCCTTGTTATTTGAGGTATTATTTTGTTCTTCTTCCTCTGTTGTTGTACTTGGTTGTTCTTCTTCTTGGTTTTTTTCTTCGGTGTTATTGGTTATTTGATTTTCTTCTTTGTTTTCTGTAGAAGTTTCTGTTTCCTCTTCTTTGGTATCCGTACTAGAAGGTATGCTATACACACTTTTGTCTGGAACTTTTACACCTGTATATATTCCTTTTCCAATCGATGTTGTGGATTGTTCGTAATCTTCTGAATAATCATAATGGAATGTTTTGATTGTTGTAATTTCGAGTAATCCTAAATTCTCTTTCATAGCTTTTGTAATTGCATCCATACTACCTTGATAGAAACCGATGCAACTTAGTCCATATTGATTATTAAAAGAGAAATAGGTAAGTTCTAATTTTTGAATGGAAATAAAGTCTTCACCGTTTAAGGCTCTTGATAACATTCCTTTGATAGATTGATAGAAAGATAATATTTGTGATGTTTTCATGTTTGTAGCAATGTTGTTGCTGATGGTATCTAGTAGGTTTTCAAAACTGCTTAAGTTTGATGTACTTGTCAGTTTTTGTGCAATGGCTTCTATTACTTGTTGTTGATGACGATTTCTAGCAATGTCTCCTTCTAAGAAGCCATATCGATTTCTAGCATAAGCTAAGGCTTGTTCCCCATTTAAGTGCTGTAGACCTGTATTCATACAAACTGGATTTATGTAAGTACGATTTGCATCACTTTCACATAAGACTCCTTCTCCCCAAGTGTTTATGTAGTAATAGTAATCTGGTGCTTCTACATCTACATCTATACCACCTAATGTGTTTACTAAGTCGATTACGCCTTGAAAATTCACTTTTACAAAGTAATCAATTTCAATTCCTGTTAGGTGTTCGATTGTATTTACGGTACTTGCTGTTCCATATGCTGCGGATGAATTTATTTTGCTGTAACCTACTAATCGGTCATTGGCATTGTAGATTTGAACGTAAGTGTCACGCGGTATACTTAGCATTGTGGCAGTTAGGGTTTTTGGATTAAAGGTAACTAATATAATCGTGTCTCCATTGAAAGCTGCGTTGGCATCTAATCCATCTGTGGAGTCAGAGTCTACTCCTAATATTAAAACGGTAAATGGTTCCGTTAAACTTTTGGTTGAAGCAAGTAATTCACTTTCTTCTGTTTTCATTTCTTTTGCATATTCTTTTAAAATCTTTGTTTCTGTGGCAATATTTGCAAATTGTTCTTCACTACTATAGATTGTGGCATAGTCTTTGTTCACAAAGATGGCATCTACTTCTTTATTGTATAAGGCTGTAAGTAGTTCGGTATAGTTATTGTAATATTCGATTTCATTTGAAATGTTTTCTTTGTTTATTAGTTCTAGGGGAAGGATGTAGCCTGTTCGGTCTGTTTCGTCTGTAATCATTCCAATGACACTGGTGTCGGAAAAGGTTGTTTCATTAAGAGCCAGTAAAACGGTTGTATATGTACTTGTTTCTTTTGTTTCAAAGTTTTCAAGTTTTTCATAAAGATAGTCAATGTAATGAGACGCCACTCCGAATAGAATAGTGAATAGAATGGATAGTAATGTAAGTAGTATAAATCCTAGTTTTTTCTTTTTGAATATCTTTTTTAAACTAAAGATAAAGTATAGAAGCCCATAGATTCCAAAAAATGCTAGGAAGATGATTCGAATTGTCGTTTCTATTCCTTCTAGATTTCGTAAGCTTTTAAAAATAAAAAAGTAAGTTAGCCAATAAGCAATGTTGGTTATCAAATAAAAAAACAACATGATCTTATTTGATTCTTTTAATTTATGGAAAAATGATTTCATATAACAACCCTTTCTTAGAATACTTTTTATTCTATATAAGATTATATACTAAAAGTTTGAAATACTCAAGATTTGATAGTTTATTTACATAAAAAATTCTAGGTAACTTTTAAAAACCTGGATTGTTTGGTATAATGGTGGTGGATAAAAGGAGGCTTTTCATGAGATATTTTTGTAAAATTTCGTTTTTTCTATTCTCTTTTTGCTTTCTTTTCTTATCTTTTAAGGATAATGTAGATGCTTCTATTGTTGGAACATTGACAGAGTCTTCTGTTTCTTTTCGTTCGGGGGCGGGGACAAATAATCCAGTGATTCAATATTTATCGAAAGGAAGTTCTGTTATTTTAGAAAGTACGGATACTTATAATGGTGTAGGTTGTACGGCTGGCTGGTATAAGGTAACCTATAATAGTACGGTTGGTTATGTTTGTGCATCTTATGTTGATGTTCCAGAAATTGGTGTTTTATCTAGTTATGGACGTCCTTGGACGAGTCCTAAAAAGGCTATTTTGGGTGGTGCTTCTTTTATTGCAAATGATTATATAGCAGCTGGGCAATATACGAGTTATTTAAAAAAGTTTAATGTGAATCCGAATGGTAGTTATAAAGTTTATCAACATCAATATATGGCGAATCTAGCGGCTCCTTATAATGAAGCAAAGTCTAGTTATAATAGTTATAAAGAGAATGGATTATTGTCTTTGGCTCTTCATTTTACAATACCAGTATATGATAATATGCCTTCTTATACAGCACATCCTGTTACAGGGAAAGAAGTAGGTGGGACTAGTGTTGTTACGGATCAAAAGTTTGAGGATGCGTTAGATGAAGAAGGTTTCGATGAAAGTTATAAAGTTTGGTTAAGAGCATTACATAATGATTATCCAAATTGGACTTTTGAAGCACTGAATACTGGCTTGGATTTTAATACTTCTGTTGCTACTGAAAAATTAGTAAGTTCTATTCAAAAGAGTGCTTGTTCTTTGTGTGTTGATTCTTCCAATATGAATACAGAGGGGGATTGGTATATTGCAAATGATGCAACAGTTTCCTATTTTCTAGATCCACGTAATTTTTTAATGGTGGATAGTATTCTTATGTTTGAAGATTTAAGTTATAATGAACGTTATACAGAAGATGTAGTAAAAAGTGTTTTGGCTGGAACTTTTATGAGTGGAAATGATACTGTAGATAATGTTTCTTATTCTAGTATGTTTATGGAAGCTGGAAAAACCTATAATGTGAGTCCTGTTTATTTGGCGTCTTTGTCTAGGCAAGAAGTAGGGTCTACGATTGGTCTTGTAACGAGTGGGGAACGTTTTGAATATTTAGGAATTACTTATGAAGGATTTTATAATTTTTATAATATTGGGGCATATTCTTCGGCATCGAATCCAGCAAAGGCAGGTCTTGTTTATGCTGCAACTGGGGCGACAGCGAATTCGGATGGTGTTTATGTTGGTAGTGTGGTTCGTACATCAGAAAGTAATTCAAGTAATGAGTCTTCTGAAAATCAATCCACGGTTGTTGTAACACCAGTTTCTACTCATCTTGAGAGAATGGGATTGAATAAAAAGGATAGTTATATTACAAATTTATCTTTGAATGTTACGGTGGGAACTTTAAAGGGTAAGACGGATGCTGGGGATGTTACTTTTAAAAATGCTTCTGGAAATATTATTGGGGATTCTGAAAAAGTTGCAACAGGAACGATTGTGTCATTTTCTACTGGTGAGAGTTTTTCTATTGTTATTTATGGTGATTTAACAGGAGATGGTAATATTAATTCTGCGGATTTATTAAAGATGCGTCAATATTTATTGGGACAAGTTAGTTTAAGTGGTGCTTATTTAGAGGCTGCTCATTTAGTTAATGTAAGTGGGAATGTGAATTCTGCTGATTTGTTACGTTTAAGGCAATATTTGTTAGGTCAGAAAGAAATTAATCAGGCTTGAAGGAGGATTGGTTATGTTTAAAAAGATTTTGTTTTGTTTTTTTGCTTTGATTGCTTTTGTGGGGAACGTTTCTGCGGCTCCTTCATCAACCATTTATGCAAGTGCTAATTCTATAGAAAAAGGTAGTAGTGTTACTGTCACTGTTCAGTTAAATAATGTGGCTGCTTGGAATATTAAAATTAAGTCTAGTGGTTCAACGAGTGGATGTGATACTTCTTATGCGGATGCGACAAGTGATGGAGGAAATACAACGAAATATTTAACAGCTACTTGTAGGTCTACCGATATTGGTCAAATTGCTTTTACGGTGACTGGAGACGCGACGAGTGCAGATGGAAGTACATCTAATATAAGTTTAACAAAGATTGTTACGGTTACTACTCCAAGAGAAAAGGATTCTAATAATTATTTGAAATCTTTGGAAGTTACAGGTTATAGTATTTCACCAGAGTTTCAACAAGATACTTTAGAGTATACGGTTGATGTTCCTTCTACTGTGGATAAGGTTACTTTACAAGCTTCTGCAGCTAGTTCTTATGCTTCTGTTTCTGGGACGGGAGAGTTTGAGGTTGATGAGGGTGCGAATGCATTTGAAATTAAAGTAACAAGTGAAACAGGTGTTGAAAGAATTTATAAATTGGTTGTAAATGTGAAAGATGAAGATCCTATTACGATTTCTTTGGATGGTGCTGAATATACTTTAGTAAAGAATGTAAAGAAAGTGGAGACGCCTTCTACTTATGAGGCAACGACTGTAACAATAAATAATTTTGAGATTCCAGCTTTTTATTCCGAGGTTTCTAATTATACTTTAGTTGTGGTTCAAGATAATAAGGGAGATAAGAAGTTTGCGATTTATGAAGAGTCAGAGAATAGTTATGAACTTTATAATGAAAATAAATCCGATCAATTACTATTGTATATAAAAAATATTTCTTCTGAAAAGGATGGGTTTTCTAAGGATAGTATAGTGATTGATGATATTCGTTATGATTGTTTGAAATCGAATGATGGATCACTTACTTTGGTCTATGCAATGAATATTGTTACAGGAAAGGATGATTATTACTTGTATGATAAAACGGATAATACTTTTCTAATTTATGATGATACTTTGATTACTTTACTTAGAAATGAAAATGATAAATATAAAATGACTATTCTATATATGGCAGGTGGTATTATTTTCTTACTTATTTTGTTGTTCGTGGTGATTTTAATGAAATCAAAACGTCCTAAAGTGAAAAAAGTTTTAGATTCCGATGTAAAGATTCAAAAAATCGAAAAGAAAGAGAATGTAGAAAAAGAAAAGAAAGATGTTTCTGATAAAACTGCATTGAAAGAGAATAATAAAAAGAAAAAGGTTTCGTCTAAGAAAACGAAAGAAGATGCCATGGATGAGGTAAATAAGGCTTCTCAAATTATTGAAAATTATGAAAAGACGATTCGCTTGAGTCAAAAGGAGTTGGCTAAGAAGAAAAAAGAAATGGAAGAAAAAGAGTCACAGCAAGAGGTTACTATGTATGATATTTTTGAGGATGATAAGAAAAAAAAGAAAAAGAAGAAATAGATTCTTGGAAATCGATGTGCGGTTTCTTTTTTTGTTTCTTTTTTCATAAAAATCAAGACTTTTCGTTAGAAACTTGGTACAATAAGATTAAAGGAGTGATGATATGGACATGCATTTCGATAAAGTGGACGTGGCTACATGTGGATTGGGAGTAGCAGGTTTTTTATTCGCGGCTTATTTGTGCAAGCAGGCTGTGGAAGCAGATTACATGTTAAAGGCGATTGGATATGGGTTAGGTGCGGCTTGGTTTTCTGAGTTTCCCATCACAGCGGTTTCATTTGAAGCGTTTTTGCTTTGGGAAAAGAAAAAATTATTAGAAGAAACGAAAAATCGTAGTATGGAAGAACCTTCTGTAAAATTATAGGTGCGGCTCGTGAAACAAAAAGAAAGAATTGTTTATACTTTTATTTTACTGTTGCCTTTTATTGATTTTTTAACTTCTATTGCTACATGGGAAAATTTTGTTCCTATTGGTATGATTTTTAAGGGCTTGTTTTTACTTTATGCGGTTTATTATCTTTTCTATAAATGTGAAAATAGGAAGAAACATTGGTTTATTATTGGTCTTATTGTTTTTTATTGCTTGGGAAGTTCTATTTATTGGTTTATAACGGATAAGAGCATTTTAGTTCGTGAAATGATTCATTTGATAAAAGTTTTTTATTTACCAATTTTGTTATTGTTTTTTGCAAATTATGAAAATCAATATTTTCATAAGAAAACTTTTTTTTACTTATCTTTGTTCTTTCTTTTCCTTTATTTACTTCCTTATCCTTTTCATTTAGGACACAATATGAGTGAAGTTTATCCAAATAAAAATTTGTATTTATCTTATTTTTATATAGGAAATGAGCTTGCGAATGTTTTTATTCTATTAGTTCCTGTCGCTATTCTTTATTTGCTTGAAAGCAAGAGTAAGTTCTTCTTTCTTTATATGCTATGTGTTCTTCTTATGTTGCTTCTTTTGGGAACGAAAACAATGTATCTAAGTGTTTTCATTATTTTAGGCTATTTCTTATATTATTTTCGAAAAAGTTTTGTAAGAAATTTTAAAAAGTATTGGAAGATAGGTATTTTATTATTCGGTTGTTTCTTTTTGGGTATTCTTGTTTGGCTTCCACGTAGTCAGTTCTACCAAAATATTCAAACAACTTTTGATTTCTATGATGTTCATAGTTTTACTGATCTTTTTACTTTGGAAAATGTGGATCATATTCTTTATAGTAATCGATTGGAGTTTTTATGGAATATTCATGAAGAATATGTGAATAGTAGTATTGGCACGAAACTTATGGGATTAGGACGTGTTCGCATTACCTCGATGAAGGATATTGAAATTGATATTTTTGATATATTTTATAGTATTGGCTTTATTGGCTTTGCTGTTTATTTCATTGTAATGGTGTATGTTTTTGGTAAACTGCATTTGAGAGGAATTTATAAGTTTTTATTTCTTTTGTTATTTGTTATTTCTTTGTTTACTGGACATGTCCTTATTAGTCCAATGACTGCTAGTTATTTCAGTTTACTTGTAGGTATTAATTATAATGAGAGGAGAAGAGAAAATGAAACCTTGGACGAAGAATCAATTAAAGAGACTTAGGATATTTTGTATTTTGAATAGTGATAAACGAAATGCATATATTCAAAAACATCAGATTTTTTATGAGATGGGAGAAAATGTGTTTTTTCAACCTAGAATGATTCCATCTGACCCTAAATTGATTTGTTTTCATAATAATATTGTGGTGACGAGTAATGTTACTTTTGTGAATCATGATGTTTTTCATATGAGTTTAAATCGATTGAATAAGGGGAATTTTCCTTATGAACAAAAATGTATTGAAATTATGGATAATGTTATGATTGGATGTAATTCTACGATTATGGGTGGTGTTCGAATTGGACCAAATGCTATTGTCGCGGCTGGAAGTGTAGTTACAAAAGATGTAGAGCCAAATACGGTAGTCGCTGGTAATCCCGCACGAGAAATTTCTAAATTTGATGAATATTTAGAAAAGAGAAAGAAGAGAGAACAAATTGCTGAGGTTGATGAACTTTGGAAAAAATTTCGAGATGAAAAAGATTAAATGTTAAGGTATTTGTTGAAATTGAGAGAAAATCGTAAATTTACTGTTTTTCTCTTTTGTTTTACGGTATAATAGGGATGTAAGGAGCTTTTTTATGAAATTAGAAGTAACGAGTGTAAATATTTTATTGATGATTTTATCTACGTTTGTTTTTAGTTTAATCTTAGTGCCAATTTTTAAAAAATTAGCTTTTCATATTGGGGCATTAGATTATCCTAATGAAAGACGTCTTAATAAAGTACCGATGCCGACGACTGGAGGTTTTGCTGTCTTTTTTTCCTTTTTATTAGGATATATGCTTTTTGGACGTGGTACAGTAGAAATGATTTCTATTTTGATTGGCAGTTTTATTATTTTATTCGTCGGAGTTGTGGACGACATTAAACCAATTAAAGCGAAGTATCGTTTATTAGGGGAGTTTATTGCAATTTGCGTGATTGTTTTGTATGGAAAAATTACCATTGATAATTTGAGTGTCTTAGGTGTTCATATTCTTTTTCCTGAACCTTTGAATTATTTTGTTACGATTCTCTTTATGTTAGGTATTGTGAATGCTATTAATTTATCTGATGGTATGGATGGTTTGTGTAGTGGTATTAGTACCATTTATTTTGCTACCGTTTTGATTATTGCGATTTTGCTTGGAATGGCTGGTAATATTGATACGACTATTTCTGTCTTGATGATTGGGGCTTTACTTGGATTTTTGGTTTATAATTTTCCACCTGCAAAAATTTATTTGGGGGATACTGGTAGTAATTTTGTTGGGCTTATGATTGCCACGACGGCTTTATATGGATTTAAACTGGCAACGTTTACTTCGCTTATTATTCCACTAGCTATTTTGGCTACGCCTATTATTGATGTGTTTTTTGCAATTATTCGTCGTAGTTTAAAGAAACAAAATCCATTTACGAATCCAGATAAGGATCATTTGCATCATCAACTTTTAAAGATGAAATTTTCTACGAAAACTTCTTTATTTGTTATTTATGTGATTAATTTAGCTTTTGGTGGTGTGTCCATTTTATATGCTTTGGGTGATTTAAATTTAGCGTTAACTTTATATGTTATGTTAATGTTCGTATTTTTGTTTATTGTTTTAAAAACAGATATATTATTTGCGAATCGAGGTAAGAAGAATGTTAAAAAATAATCCAAAAATAAAGGAAATTATTCGTTATTTCGTTGTTGGGGTATTCACTACGGTTGTAAGTTTGGGAATATATTATGGACTTGTTTATACTGTTTTGGATCCGAATCATACGGTTCAGTTACAGGTTGCCAATGTAGTTAGTTGGATTGGTTCTGTTCTTTTTGCATATGTGGCAAATCGAAAATTTGTTTTTCATAGTAAAAATGAGCATATGTTAAAGGAAGCTACTTCTTTTGTTGGCTCTAGAATAGTAACTCTTGTTATGGATATGGCTATTATGTTTGTTGGTGTATCCTACCTGAAACTTAGTGACAAATGGATGAAGTTGTTTAGTCAAGTGGTAATTATGATTCTTAACTATGTTTTTAGTAAGTTATTTGTGTTTCATTCGAAAAAGAAAGAGAAGAAATTAAAAAAAAAATCGAAATATTTAGGGACTTATTTTCTTTATTTGTTACCATTTATTGATTTTACTTTTTATATGATTGATAACCAATATGTGACGTATTTTTTGATTGGGTTACAATCTTTGTATTTTCTTTGGTTTGTTGTTGGAATTTATCGTTCTAAAGGAGGAAGATGGCTTCTTTCTTTCATAAACATTTATATGGTGATTCAGTTAGTGTATTTGTATTGTCAACAGTTTGATGTATTGAAAGGATATGTTTTTCTTCTTCATTTGTTTTTGTTACCAGTTGCTTTTTTGTATTTTCGTAAAAGTGAAAATTACCGTATCACTAAGGATTCTTTGTTTCTCTTATTTCTAATGTATTCTGTTTTATTTCTTATTCCTTTTTCTTTGAAAATACATTTAAATTATGCTTTCTATCGCAGGATTATTGCTATTTTGTTATTGTTACTTCCTCTTGTTGTAAAAATGCTTTATGAACATAAGAATTACTTGATAAAGATTTTTGGTTTTTCTTTGATTCTAGCTATGATTCTTTTATGGAAATCTAAAGCTTTCGCTTTGTGTTTTGTTATTTCTCTTTTTTGTGTTTCTTTTGTGTCTAAGCGGGAATGGAAGGTATTGATTTTGTTATTTTTTGCATCTTTAGGAACGCTTATATATGTATTTGCCCCAGATGTTACGATTCTTCAAAATGAGAATTATGAGTCTTTCTTTTTTGATAATCGTTTTGAAGTGTTGGAAGAGAATCATAAGGTATTTTTGAATGCTAATATAGAAGAGCAATTATTTGGAATTTATAGCGTGGAAGATTTAGAGCTTCAAAGAGTACAAATGGATATTCCTGATATTTTTTATGAACTTGGTTTCGTTGGCTTTGGCGTCTTTCTTTTGGTAATGGTTTGTGTGTTCTTTTCCTTGAAAGTTAAAATGGTTTATTTGATAGGTATTTTCTTTGTGGTTTTGGTGTCTTTCTTTTGCGGTGGAGTGTTTTTTAATGGCAGTTTAGGAATATTATTTGGTATGATTATGTGTGCTTCTAAAAAGGATGATAAGAAACGAATTTTATTGGTTTCCAATATGTATCCTTCCAAAAAATATAAACATTATGGTTCTTTTGTGAAAAATTGTTCTGAAATGTTGGAAGAACTTGGGTATCAAGTGGATAAGTCCGTTATGAAAAAACATGATTTGTTTCTTGTGAAAATTTGTAGTTATTTTAAATTCTATTGTAAAACGTTTGTGCAGTCTATTTTTTATTCCTATGACTATTATTATGTACATTTTGTTTCGCATTCTACTTATCCTGTTTTACTTGGAAAGAAAAGTGGTAAGACGAAATTGATCTGTAATGTTCATGGAAATGATATTGTAGCAGATTATGATTTTGAGCAAAAGAATGTGAGACGTGCATCTTTTGTATTACCTTTTGCGGATAAGATTGTTTGTCCATCCACTTATTTTGAAGAGATTCTTCAAAATAATTATCATATAGAAAAGGATAAAATTGTCATTTT
This sequence comes from uncultured Muribaculaceae bacterium, assembly GCA_964418205.1. Taxonomy (GTDB): domain Bacteria; phylum Bacillota_I; class Bacilli_A; order RF39; family UBA660; genus Ventrenecus. Next base: position 4,933 of record CAYQKO010000014.1, on the reverse strand, counting down.
CCCTTCTGGAGGAGTGAATTTAGAAGTCTTTCAACCTCTGGATAGAGAAAAATGTTTGGAAGATTTGTGGCTTGATACGAATTATATTTATTACGGAATGGTGAGTCGTGTTGAAAAGGATAAAGGTTGGGACACTTTATTGCAAGCTATTTATGAGTTAAAAGAACAAAAAGGTTTACAAAATATTAAGTTATTAGTCGTTGGAACTGGGCAAGAACAAGCAGAGTTTGATAAAATGGTTCTTCAGTATCATTTGAAGGATATAGTGATTCAGAAAGAGTTTGTTTTGCAAAAGGATTTAGTGAAATATTATAATTCTATGGATTTATTTATTTTTCCAACGAAACGAAAAAGTGAATCTCTAGGTCTTGTTGGATTAGAAGCAATGGCTTGTGGAACTTTTGTACTTGGTTGTGATTTGTATGGTCCAAAGGAATATTTAAAGAATCATGTGAATTCGCTTACATTTCAGAATGAAAAAGAATTAGTTTCGAAGATTTTAGATTTTCAAAAGATGAATGCTAGGAAAAAAGAGCATATTAAAAAGCGGGCAATGGAAACGGCACAAGGATATGGTGTAGGATATATGAAGGAAAAGTTAGCTGAAATTTTTCGATCAGTTTAATTTTTTTCAATTTCTAAATATTATTTTATCTTTTGAAGTTATTTATGTAAAATTTGGATGATAAAAGGAGAAAAATAAATGAAAATTGCTAAAAAATGTTGAAAGATATTGTGATATTTCATAAATTCTAGAAAAACTAGAAGCTCTTAAATCAGTAAATTAGGCTTCTTTTCTTTTATAAAAGAGGATGTTTGTAGTATAATAGGAATGAAAGACGAGGGTCATTATGAAAACAGGGATTGTAATATTGAATTATAATGATTATGAAAATACGATTAAAATGATTGAACAGATTAAGGATTATAAGTGTTTGAATAAGATTGTAATTGTTGATAATTGTAGTACAGATGAATCTGTTGATAAAATTAAGCCTTTTGAAAGTAGTAATATAATTCTCTTGGAAGCAAAATCAAATAATGGTTATGCGAGTGGGAACAATCTTGGCCTAAAGTATTTAGAAAAAGAGACCAGTTGCGAGTTAGCTATTATTTCGAATCCAGATATCATTGTGGAAGAAAGTGTTATAGAAGAGCTCATAAAGGATATGAAGAAGAATGCGAATATTTCTTTTTTGGGTCCTAAGATTTTAGAAAATGGCCATATTACGAAAGGATGGAAATTGCCTAGTTATTTTGTGGAATTGCTTTCTACTGTTAATTTTTTGCATCGTTTTAGTTTTCATTTTCAAAAATATCCAGATGAATATTATCAGGAAAAGATTACTCGAGTTGAAGTGATTCATGGTTGCTTTTTTGTTTCTCGCTTAAAAGATTTTAAGAAAATGAAATATTTTGATCCGAATACGTTTTTATATTATGAAGAAAACATTCTTGCGAAGAAAGCGTTAGAAAAGGATTTACAGAGTTATGTGGATACTTCTTTAAGTGTGCATCATTTAGGTTCTCAAACGGTTCAAAAAAACTTAAAAAAAGTAAAAAAATATAAGGCTATTAAAAAGAGTATGTTTTATTATGAGAAAGAATATAATCATTTAAACTTTTTGGCAATGTTCTTTTTAAAAGTTTTTTACTATATTAGTTTGTTTTTTGCCTATTTAACATTTTGGATTTGAGGTGAGTTGTATGATGAAAAATAAAGAAAAGAAGCATATTTTTATTGTAGGTGCACGTGGATATAAGTTTCATTATGGTGGTTGGGAGACTTTTGTTACAAATTTAGTTTTAAATAATGAGGATAAGAGTTTTCAATATTATATTCCTCATTTAACTTTTGATAAGAATGAACACGGCAAGTTAAATGAGGTGGATGGAGTGATAAGTCCACTTATTTATACTCCCAAACAAGGTTTTGCAACTATGTTTACTTTTACGATGAAAGCAATGAATTATGTGACAAAGTATATAAAAGAACATAAGTTGGAAAATACTATTATTCTACTTTTAGGTTGTAAGATTGGTCCTTTGATTCCACATTGGAAAAGAAAGTTAAAAAATACGAAATTTATTATTAATCCAGATGGTTTAGAATGGAAAAGAGATAAGTGGGCTTGGTGGATCAAAGAATGTTTTAAAATTAGTGAACGAGCATGTGTGAAACATTGTGATTATTGTGTTTGTGATTCGAAAGCAATTCAAAAATATGTGGATGAGAAGTATGTGAAATATCATACACCTACAGCATATATTGCTTTTGGAGCTTATGAAAATCAAAAACCGAAAAAGAATGATACAGTAAAAAAATTATGGAAAGAGTATGATATTTCAGATCATAATTATTACTTAATTGTTGGAAGATTTGTTCCTGAAAATAATTATGAAACTATGATAAAAGAGTTTATGAAAAGTAAAACCACGAGGGATTTGGTTATCATATGTAATTTAGAAAAAAATAAATTTTATCGTTCTTTAGAAAAAACGACGAATTTTGAAAGTGATTTACGAATTAAATTTATTGGTTCTGTTTATGATAGTGAGGCTTTACTTTATTTTCGACAGCATGCTTTTGCTTACATTCATGGCCATTCAGCAGGGGGGACGAATCCTTCTTTATTAGAGGCTTTGAGTAATACAAATACGAATATTTTGTATGATGTTTGTTATAATAGAGAAGTTGGTGAGGATGCTTGTTTTTATTATACGAAAGAAGAAAACGATTTAAAAAAAGTGATTCACAAAGTTGAAAAACTAAGTACTAAGGAAAAGGAAAAATTAGGTAAAAAAGCGAGGTCAAGGATTCATGATGCTTATACTTGGGATAGTATTGTACAAAAATATGAAAGTGTTTTTGAACAATTATTAAAATGTAAATAAGATGCAAATTTTTGAAGTTTTTTGAAAAATCCTTTTTTATTTATGATATGCTTTAGATGGAGGAAATAAAAATGGAAGAAAAGTTAGATAAGTTACTTCAGCTAAAGACTTTGCATTTATTTCATCCTGCAAAGGAAGATATAAAACGTCCAGAGGTTATGGCTGCGGTGATATATGCTGCATCAAAAATGGCTTTGGCTACGGAATATGAAAATGCAGAAGTAGTTTGTGAAAATGAATTATTGGATTTATTTGGACAGTCAGAAAATGTAGATTTAAAGGAAATGATACCTTTATCTGATCCATTTGTTAGACAATATACTGGTTTATCCATTGATGTTATGGATTACGGATCCGTTTCTCAGTTATTTGAAATGGAACCAGCTTATCAAAGTTATTATTATGATGTATTTCAAAGAGCTGAAAGAAGAAAGCAAGATACCCCTCATATTTAAAGGTTTTACTTGTTTTTTTTCTTTGTGTTAATATTTATTTGACTTTTATATTTAAGAAAAACTATTTTATTTTATCTGGATGAGATCTCGAAGAAATTCGGGTTTTTTTGGTGTTTCACAAAGGAGGGATTTTAGGTGAAAAGAGAAGATATTACGATGGAAAAAGAACATTTAAAGGAAACATTAACTTGTTAAATGAGAAAATTGAAAAGATGAGTACTGATATTTTTTTTTCCAAAGAAAAGATACAAGAATTTCGAAAGTATATGTGGGAAAATAAGGGTGACATGGATGTTCAAAAACTAACAAGTGTTCATGCGTCAAGTGAGATGGAAGCGAAAAGGCTTTTGGATGATCGTGATTATTTTAAAAGGCTTGTTAAAATACAATCTAGTCCTTATTTTGCTTCTATTCGTTTTATAAGTCCTGTATAAAATGGCTACTAGGATTGTTATTTAAAATTCAACCTTAAGTTGAGATGATTCAACTTCTATTCTGTGTTTCTTTTCTTAAAAGTATTTTATACTTAAGAAGTGGAGGAAAATGTAATATGAAAAAAAAATTATTTTTGTTGTTTGGACTTGTGATTCTTTTGGTGGGCGTGACTGGTTGTGCATCAGGTAACGAGGCAAGTGATTCTATGAAATTTAAAGAGGAATATGAATCTTTAAATGGAACAGAGAATTCTTCAGGAAAAGAGCATCGAACAGTAACGATTGCAGAGGATAATCCTTTTGTGTATGTTCCTGCGGAGGATATTATAGAAAAAATTGAAAATAATGAAACATTTTATGTGTACTTTGGCTCTAAGTTGTGTCCATGGTGTAGAAGTACAATTGAAAAGGTTATTGAAGTAGCCAAAAATACTGGCGTTGATACGATTTATTATGTTGATATTTGGGATGATGATGGAAAAGAAATTTTAAGGGATACCTATGTTTTAGAAAATGATGCTTTGAAATTGAAACAAGAAGGAACAGATAGTTATTATAAATTATTAGAATATTTTGATAACGTTTTACTTGATTATACTTTATCAGATGGCGATGGTAATGTGATATCTGTAAATGAAAAGAGAATTTATGCCCCATTTTACATTTATGTTGAAAATGGTGAAGCGATTCGATCTACGAATGCTACTTCATCAAAGCAACAAGGTTCTAGGGATGAATTAACTGCTGAGATTTTGGAAGATGAAGAGAATATTTTAAAGGAATTTTTTCTTAGGTAATCGATTTCTTTTAGATAAAGAGTTTGTGTTTTTAGTTTCCAGATTCAAATCCTTTAAATTCTTTTTCGTAGTACCATTTCTATAATTGCTTTTTGCTGTTGTTTTATCATATTTAGAGTATCCCATTGATGAATCAAATTTTAATTCATAATTTTCTTGTAATAAACTTAATATTTTATTGTCATTTACACAGATTCATTTACAGACTTAAAAGAGGACTGTCCAAAAATGAAATAATTCCTTTTTCTGACAGTCCTTTAATTGTCTTTCTGTATCTTTTTCATGTCTTTTAGAGATAAACCTGTAATATTTGCAATGGAATTGATATCTAAATTAAGTTCTTTATCATTTA